>CALGNN010000076.1 GCA_937961455.1 uncultured Saprospiraceae bacterium | reverse complement strand
GATACTCTGGTTGTTCCATAACTTTCACCAACCAAAAACTTAGGTGATCTCCATCTATTATTCCGTGTGACAAATGTGTTGATCCACTCAGCTAAGTACTTGATGTCAGCATTCACACCAAAGAAGGTTTTCTTATCAACTTCAGAATCTAAAATTCTCGAGTAACCGGTATTAACTGGATTTACAAATACAATATCGGCAATGTCGAGAATGGAATAAGGATTGTCTTTTACGCCATAAGGTTGAATGGGGAAGCCTTCGTCATCTATTTCTAGAATTCGCGGTCCTGTATATGCAACATGCATCCATACGGATGCTGAACCTGGCCCTCCGTTGAACGAAATAACTAAGGGGCGCTCTTCCCTTGCACGAATATTGTCCCTTGTATAGTAGGTGTAAAATAGAGATGCAATAGCCTTTCCTTTATCGTCCCAAACAGGGAGGGTGCCACACTTTGCAGTATAGCTAAAACTTTGACCATTGATGTTTGCTGTGTGTTTAGTTATAACCTCTGATTCTGCTTCTAACATCCGATCTTGAGCGGAAAGCGTAACGCAAAATAACAAGCTGATCCCGATTATAAGGCTATGATATTTCATTTCATTTAATTTTTATATAAGGTAGTACTTTTTGCTTAAATGTAAATGAGATTACTTAGATCTAGGTATAAAAGGGGAGCATGAAAATGGAAGAAAATTAGAAGACGATATTTGATTTGATGGGAAGAATTTAAGGTTTATTCTTCTTCAAAGATGATTGCGCCATTAATTGATTGAGAGAGTTTTTTGTACAAGGACTTTTTGCTATTAGATTTTTTAAGCAAGAATAAGTGTTGATTCATAGTCGAGACATCGCCTCGGATGGCTGGGCCTGTCTGAGCCTCTTCTTTTGATAATTCCGAGAGTTTGGTAATGGTCTCTTCTAGAATAGGTAGTATGATGTTGTAATTGAATTTCTTTCGCTCTACAATTTCTTTAGCAGTGCCTATCAAATGATTGGTGAAGTTGTTTGCGAAGACAGCAGCTAAGTGTAATTGTTTTCTATCATAAAAATTGGCTTTTAAAACTCTTGTGCTGATTAGTTTTGCCAATTCGAGTAGTTTGATTTCAGCTTCTTCATTACTCGCTTCATAAAAGAGCGGTGCATCATCTAATAAATCTATTTTACGCTCGTGAGATAAACTTTGTAAAGGCCAAAGTACTGCGCGATTTTCAATATGAGCTGGAAGATGTTTGATGGATTTTGTGCCAGCACAGTGTGCTATGATGGCGCTTTTTTGGACCCAAGAAGCAATTTCTTTTGAGGTCTTTTTTATAAAACTATCGGGTATGCATAAAAAGTAAAAATCAAAATCTATTGGAATGGATTTTAAAGATCTATGAAAACTAATTCCTTCAAATTCGGCCTCATAAGCTTTGGGATGCAGAGAAAGGATTTCAAAATGGATATTAGCCTTGTAGAGAGATCTTGCATAATGGTATGCAAGATTTCCAAACCCAATCAAAAGTACTTTCATTAATTGCCTTTTAGTCTCTGAAACATACTAAAACCAAAGCCTAGCATCATCATGAGAGTGCCAAGCCAGAAAAAATTAATCCCTGGGAATTCAATAGCCTCCAATACAATGTAATCATTACGAGGAACATTTTCGGCGATCATTAAAGGGATGGTAACATCCGCTCTGTTATCTAAGGCAAAGCTAAAATGATAGGCTTCATTGACTGGATCTAAAAACATGATTCTAGCATGCAATCCTAATTCAGGAGAATAATCTTTTAAATTATTTGTTTGATTGTTTCGAAGTAAAAACATGGGTCTCAAATCAGCAACACTGCCATCAGGAGCTTGAACCTTGATTAAAATATTGGCAGGTACATCACCTTCTTGTTTTGTGTAATATGGATGACTGGCTTCTTTGTCGATTCCTACTACATGAATTTTATAACCTTTGAACTCAGCTGTTTCATTTTGCTTGATCACAACATCTTCGTACACCAAATTTTCATCTGTTTGATACACTTCTTGCAAAAATTCATCAGCAAGCATGATTCTGGTATTTACCGGATTTGCCTGTGCTGGAAACCTGTAAAGGAATTGCCCTCTATAAGCCAACATCGGTAAAACATCGATTTTTTGGGTAATGTCCTTATGTGGCCATAAGCTCATTTGGACTCCTGCAGACATATCATCTTCTTCAGCTTGATATTCTTTATTCGCAGGGTTGAGTGTAATCCCTTCAAGAATGATTTTACTCTTTTCCAGGTCTAAGACTTCACCTACTTTTACATCATATCTTTTCCAATTTAGCGTATCAGCAATTTCTTTAGCTGATTCAACATCAATTTGCTCTGGAGGAAGTCCAGAGATAACGGTAAAGACATCTCTAAATGCATAGCGTTTGGTAGAAGGATTTTGAGCTGCAACTTTTGTGAGCTTTTTATCATATTGAACATTTGGATTTAGAATAAATGATTCAACAATTTCTCCTGTGCTATCATCTTTTTTTACAAAGGTGACTTCATATTCCTTGATGGTCTTTTTAATGGTGTCAGCTGTATAAGTAACCCAATAACCATTCATGAACATAGGCTCGTCTTTCAAGAGTGTAATATTCTTTCTTAAGTCAAGACCATTTACCAATTCAGCTTGAGCAAATTGATTGCTTGATAGATATCTTTTGTTTAATCCACTTGCCATGATGCCTACGATCATGAGACCAAATCCAACATGAGAAATGACTGAGCCAGCTGCTTTTGCATTAGACTTCGAAAAGTTTATGAAGTAGTCTATGTTTGATAAAATACCAAAGAGTGCTGTAAAAAGTAAAAGAATGTATTGCCATGCGACTGCATTGATCCATTGAGTGGCTAGGTAGGTAAGCACAGCCGCGAACAAAATAGATCCACCTATGTGGCTGGCTACTTTTTTCATTCTAGATGCCCAATTGAATTCTTTATATCTTAAGTATTGTGCGGTTCCAGAAAGTATACCCACAAATACTGCAATCCACATTTGGTACTTATTGTAATGCTCAATAGGATCATTGATGACCATATCATCAAATTCTGGATTGAATATTTGGGCAATTTTATTTATAACTGGAAGTGAAGTAGAATAAGTAATCAGGATAGAAGAAAAGAGTAAGACTAGAGAACCAATAAACATCCAGAATTCTCTAGAGCTTGTGGCTTCTTCATCCTTAGGTACGCTAATACTTTTTAAATTTTTAAGGAATAAAAATCCAGTAAGTCCAAGTGCTGTAAATATGAAAAGAATCAATTGCCATTCCAATCCCATTTCAGTAAAAGCATGAGCTGAGGTATCGCCAAGGATTCCCGATCTAGTTAGATAGGTTGAGTATATGGTTAGCACAAAACTTAAAATGAAAAATAGATAAGAGGCCTTGATCGCTTGCCCCGTTGCTTTGGCAACTAAGACTGTATGCAATCCTGCAATGAGTAAGATCCAAGGAACTAAGGATGCATTCTCTACAGGATCCCAAGCCCAATACCCTCCAAAAGATAGTGCTTCATATGCCCAAGCACTTCCCATTAAAATACCTGTACCTAAAATACAAGCCGTGAAAAGTGTCCAAGGTAAAACAGGTTTTAACCATTCTGTGTGCCTTTTTGTCCATAGACCTGCAACAGCGTAGCAAAACGGAATGCTCACAGAAGCAAAGCCTAAAAATAAGGTGGGAGGATGAATGGTCATCCAATAATTTTGTAGTAGTTCATTTAATCCTTGACCTTCAATTAAGTTTACGTATTCCGGGTTGTCAAAAATAGGTCCATCAAAAAATTCTCTTACTAAAATGAATGGACTGCTACCAACTCTAAATGTGTCAGTAAAATAAATACCCACAATCATGCTGGCCAAAAACGCTTGGATTCCAGATAAGCAGGCCATGACTGGACTCTCCCAATCTTTAGCTTTTCTAATTAAGAAAAAGCCAAGGATGATATGCCAAAACATCCAAAGGAGAAAACTGCCTTCTTGACCTTCCCAAAAAGCAGAAAACATATAGCGCTTATCGAGATCAGGTGACACGTGTTCCCAGACATATTTATACTCATAGAATTGATTGAGCATAGCATAGAAAATCAATCCAATAACAGCAAGCAACGATACTCCATGAGTGATGTATGCATAGCGTCCAATTTTTTGCCAGCTTTGGTCATTTAGATTGGTCGCTTTTATGTATGACCAAATAGCGCAAAGTAATGATATGAATGCTAAGAGAACGAGAAAGTGGCCTACATTACCAAGCCATAGGTGTTCTCCGATGTAGTTAAGGCTGTTCATTAAAGGCTAACCTCAGATCTTACATAGATCTCTTCTTGCTTATATTTCGAAGGACATTTTAACAACATGTCAGTTGCCATAAATTTATCATCAACCATATTGCCAGTTAGTACAATGGTTTCTGATCTCTCAAAATCTTGGGGTTTTTTATTTAATAATACAACCTGCTTTTCAATACCTTCAGAATCTTTCATAAAGAAACTAAAGTAGTTTGGGTCCTTCTCAGGATTGTAATAGATTTCTTTGTCCTTTGAAAGTTGTCCTGAGATTTTGATTGGACTTTCACTTTTTAAAGCTTGTGTAAACGTGTGAAACGTTCCAGTATCTTTAGAAGCAGAAATAAACAAAAAAATACCTGCGGCCAACATGATGAAGCTTACAATATGGATTTTCTTCATTGTGATTGTATTTATTACTCAAATTTACACCAAAATTCATCTTAATTAAGACCAGAGGCGTATTTTTGATTGATTCTAAATTAAAAACGCTATTTATGCGCAGTTGTTATAGATTCCTATATGAATGACGTCATAATCTTAAAAAACGCTGGGGTATATCAAAAAAAGCACCTAATTATTGATGAAATTAATTTTAGCCTTGGAGCAGGTGAATTTTGTTATCTCATTGGAAAAACTGGAGCGGGCAAAAGTTCTCTAATCAAAACCTTATATGGAGAATTAGCTTTAACCAAAGGAAGGGGTGAGGTCGTTGGTTTTGATCTCAACACTTTAACTTCAAAGGATATACCTTCTTTAAGAAGGAAATTGGGTATCGTTTTTCAAGATTTTAATCTCTTTATGGATCGCTCAGTCTTTGAAAATCTAGCTTTTGTATTGAAAGCAACGGGTTGGAAAGCAAAAGAATCTATAGACGAAAGGATATCAGAAGTTTTAACAGATGTCGGAATTTTCCATAAAAAATTTGATATGCCTCATCGCTTATCAGGAGGAGAGCAACAAAGACTCGTGATAGCTAGAGCTTTATTAAATAAGCCATCCTTAATATTGGCGGATGAAGCCACAGGTAATCTTGATCCGCAGAGTTCAGATGAAATAATGAGTTTGATTAGAAATCTTGTCGTTAAAAGTCATACGGCCATTTTGTTTGCTACCCATGATCATCGAATCATCCAAAAATTTCCTTCTAGAGTATTTGAAATCAGAGAAGGGCAATTACACGAAAATATATAGTATTTCCCTGTACATCAAAAGTCTTGTTTAGCAAAAGAAATAGTAATCTACTATTCCTAATTTTTCAAGTTGCTCCTTTATTTGATGTTGTTCTGCTTCATTGGCAACTGCTACTATGACCTGTGGCCGATCAATCTGCTTTAGAGCGTTTTCATCTTTAATGGTGATAGAAGCAATAATGTGTCCTTGCTTTTTTACATTATTACTAATCCAATGAAAATCATCAAGCTGTTTTTGAATTAAAGCAGCAATGGCTTTCCCCTTTTTTCCTGCTCCCCAAAGAATTAAATTTTTTTCTTCTTGAAAGTGGATCTTGAAAAACCATTTTACTTTCAAAGCTATAAATCGATTGTCTAGATAGTTTGGGTCATTTCTAGAAGAACGCATCGGGTGATCTCTCCATTCATGCACGATCTTTTTGACTGGAATAATTTTTATTTTATGGAAGCAGCACTTAAATGCCATCTCATAATCTTCAGGATAGGCCTCTCCTTCAAATGCTCCGATCTCTTTGAGCGTTTTTTTTGTGCTCATCCACGCAATTGAAGGTATGGTGCATTCTTTATACAGTTGCTGATAGTGTTGATTGTCTGTAGTTAAATTATTGAGCCATTGAGCATATTTTATGTATCCTTTGCCAAGTGTTTGTTCTGAAAAATATTGGACTTGTGCTACTGCGATGCTGGATGTAGGCTCAGATGAAATGGCATGGTGAAGTGCTTCCAATTTGTGAGGGAGCATTCTATCGTCTGCATCCATCCTTGTAATGAACGTGCCTTGAGCATGTTTAAATGCATGTTTTAATGCAGGGATGATTCCATAAGAAGGGTTGTGGTATATATGAATTCTGTCATCAGAGTCAGCGTAGGAATCAAGGATTTCTTTTGAGCTATCTGCTGAATGATCGTCAATGGCAATCAGCTCCCAATTTTGAAAAGACTGTTGTAATATAGAATCGATGCAGGCTACTAAAAATGGAGCAGCATTTTTAACAGGCATCAAGATGCTAATCATATCATCGTATGATAGACATTTTGCACATCATCATCTTCTTCTAATTTTTCAAGAAGTTTTTCTACTTCTGCAATTTGCTCTGGATCTTCCAATTTTTTTGTGGCATTTGGAATGCGTTCAAAACCAGACGAGATGATTTCTTTATTTTGTTCTTCAAGTGCGGATTGTAATTTTCCATAGCTTTCGAAAGCTCCATATATCATAATTCCATCTTCGTCTTCGAAAACTTCTTCTGCACCAAAGTCAATTAATTCTAATTCTAATTCTTCAATATCGATTTCCTCTTTTGCAATTTTAAAATGACAATTTCTGTCAAACATAAAAGCAACTGAACCTGAGGTTCCCATGCTTCCGTTACATTTATTAAAGTAGCTTCTTACATTGGCAACAGATCTATTATTGTTGTCTGTTAGCGTCTCTACCATGATGGCTATTCCATGTGGTGCATAGCCTTCAAAAATCACTTCCTTATAATCACTGGTGTCTTTATCAGTGGCTTTTTTAATTGCGCGCTCTACATTGTCTTTCGGCATGTTTGCAGCTTTGCAATTCTGCATCACAGCTCTCAGCTTTGAATTTGTTTCAGGATCGGATCCTCCTTCTTTGATGGCTACAACAATGTCTTTTCCTAATCTGCTGAAGATTTTTGACATCTTTCCCCAGCGTTTCATTTTTCTTTCTTTTCGAAATTCAAATGCTCTTCCCATTTCTTTGTTTAAATTTTATTCACAAATATAACTTATTGATTATTGGATTCGTTCAGGATTTTTTGAATTTCTTCCAATCCCATTTTTCGCAATAATCGAATATTATTCTTTGGTATATCGTCTGTGTTTGGATATCTATCAATTCCTTTACTAAGTTCGGATTCTCTTAATATATGAATCATAGGGTAGGGAGATCTATTGGTATAATTAGCGGGGTCACTTTCAGTGCTTCCTGCAAATATATATTTAGGATGGAAGCTGGCAATTTGGAAATGCTCATCCATTTCATGCTCTTGTAAATAGTGATTTAGGTTTTCTATTAAATCAAGATAAATTAGAAAATCGTTTTGGTGAGCTAAGATGATGAAGCTGGTTGAAGTCAATGGGTGATCAATGAGCCATTGTAATTCTTCTTTGAATATTTTTTCAATTTCAGCTTCGTTGTCGGTTTCGCAAAGTGTGTAACGAATTGTATCATTTTTGAAAACGCTATGTGCAAAAGGACATAGATTTAAGCCCAATACTACAGCTTGAATCCAATGGGCTGTTTGAATTAATTCCTTCTTTGTTTTCAAAACGAAATGATAATATTACTCAAGTAAAAGATCAATCTTGTCTCTAAGGTCGTAAATGGTATTTTGACTTAAGCCTGTTTCATAATGTTGAATTAGACCTTTTTTATCGATAACAACATGAGTGGGAAAACCTTGAATTTGATAGGCATTAATCACATCATTTGAAGAAGCGA
Organism: uncultured Saprospiraceae bacterium; assembly: GCA_937961455.1. Taxonomy (GTDB): domain Bacteria; phylum Bacteroidota; class Bacteroidia; order Chitinophagales; family Saprospiraceae; genus CALGNN01. The sequence goes on along the minus strand of CALGNN010000076.1, from coordinate 63,098 downwards.
TTACTTGATAATCAAAAGCCTTTCTTTTTCTAAACTTCTCTAGAGCGACCTTACTATCTGGTGAAAAAGCAAGAAAGACAACATCTTTATCTTTGTAGTCATTGACGAGTTTATTTAAGTCCGGCATTTCCATAATACAAGGTTTGCAATTGATAAACCAAAAGTTTAAAACAACTACTTTGCCCTCATATTGATCAAGTGAAACCATTTGATCTTCCATATCAATGGTTTCAAATGTTTTTGCTTCTTGTCCAACAAATTGACTAGGATTATCCATTCGCCTCATCATCTCTGCCATTTTTCGCTTTTGATCTGGAGTAGCTTCCTTAAGGAGGAATAATTTTAGTTCCATGTTATCATCAACATATGGAACAGGGACATACTCACCAGAAGTTAAGAAGCTTGCCATTTCTTCAGGGGTCAATTTTATGCCTTCCGGAGAATACATAGGAATGGTTTCAGGATCCATTATTACAGGTTCTCCATTTTCTGATAATTCTTTGCCTGTTGTAGCTCTAAGACCTTTTAGGATCTCCAATTCTGGAGCATCTGCAAGATCTTCTGTTTCTCTTGTGTCTTCTTCTATAATAGGCTGAGGGCTTTCTTCAGAAATTGTTTCAGTCAGCTTAGGCGTACAAGCCATAAAGAAAAATAGACTGGCTGCAAAAAAGAGAAGAGACGCATTTAAATATTTCATGATCTTATTAATTCTATTGCTTTATCTGCATCTGAAACAGGTAATTTACAAACTTTGTTTTGGCAGACATATATTAAAGTTTGCCCATCACTTAACTTACCTTTTAATAGTTCAAGACTTCCTTCATCTTTTCCGCCCAATAATATTGCATTTGGTAAAAAAGATGATCTTAATTGATTTGCAAGATCCTTATGATTTTTTCCTACTATCGCAACCTCATAAGGTGGTGAAACCATCATGGCATATAGCTGACACCATTTGGAATAAAAGTTAGGTTCTGTGCTTTCGCCAAATTGTTCGTACATATTATTCACCATCTGCCTTGACATCTCCCCATATTTTTGATCATAGAAATATAGACTGAGATAATATAAGTTGGTCGCCATAGTTGAATTTGATCCTGGGATCACATTGTCAGCGAGTTCCATTTTTCGAGCTACTAAAGCTTTATCTCTATCTGAAGTGTAGAAAAACATTCCTGATTCTTCATCGTGAAAATATTCTATGGCATAATCCATAAGATCTTTAGATAGGTACAACCATGATTCATCAAAGCTTACTTGATATAGATTAATATAGGCTTCAATTAGAAGCGCGTAATCATCTAAGAATGCATTAATTACGGATTCTTTGCCTTTATAATTTCTATTCAATCTAAAGTCATCTTGAAGAAATGTCTTTTTGAGAAATTCTGCGTTTTTGATTGCCTTGTCGAGATAGGCTTCATCCTTGAAGGCTTTGTAGGCTTCGATGTAGCCATTTAAAGCGAGCGCGTTCCAAGAGCACAATACTTTGTCGTCGGTTCCGGGTCGGACTCTGTTTTCTCGATTTTCAAGTAAGATTTTTTTGCTTTGATTTAGGCTGCCTTGTAGATCGTTAATAGATAAATTGTTTTTCTTAGCGACAGCTTGCATATCCTTTTTAACATGAAGTATATTCTTTTCTTCTTCCCAATTTCCTCCATTCTTTAAATTGTAGTAATCCTTAAAAAGGGCATAGTCGTCTTCACTCAACAATGCTTCAATTTCTTCTGTATTCCAAACATAATATTTACCTTCTTCACCTTCAGTGTCTGCATCAAGAGAAGAATAAAAGCCGTGCTCTTCAGAAGTCAATTCTCGATTTATGAAATCTATGGTTTCTCGGACTACTTTTTCATAGAGTGGATTTTTAGTGATCTTATATGCTTTAGCATATAGGTTGATTAGTTGACCATTGTCGTATAACATTTTTTCAAAGTGTGGAACTAACCAATTTTCATCCGTAGAATATCTTGCAAAGCCTCCACCTAAGTGGTCATAAATTCCACCATTGGCCATATTATCTAAGGTAGTAGTAATGCTTTTGAGTGCTTCATGATTATCTGTGATCTGATACGATTGCAATAAAAATTCATAAATGCTTGGCATAGGGAATTTTGGCGAACCGATACGACCTCCTTTAATAGGATCTAAATTAGCGATCAATTTATTTTCAATTTGCTTCAAATTTCCTAATGAATAATTTTCATTATTTGAAGTCTTTACAATTTTATCTGTTTGCTTAATGCCTTGGGTTAATTGACTGGCATATTCAAGAAGCTCATCTGGTTTGTTGGTTTTCAAATCGATAAAAGATTCCAAGACTTTGATCCAATCATTTTTAGGATAATAAGTGCCAGCCCAAATGGGTCTTCCATCAGGTAGTGCAAATGCATTTAAGGGCCACCCACAGGATCTTCCGCTTGCTAAATGACAGGCAGACATATATACATTATCCACATCAGGTCTTTCTTCTCTATCTACTTTAATATTGACAAAGTGTTCATTCATGATTTTGCTAACTGTTGAATCTTCGAATGATTCATGCTCCATGACGTGGCACCAATGGCATGCTGAATAGCCAATACTAATTAAAATCAGTTTATTTTCTTCTTTAGCTTTTTTTAATGCCTCATCATTCCAAGGATACCAATCCACTGGATTATTAGCATGTTGCAATAAGTATGGACTGCTTTCATTGATTAAATGATTTGACCCTTCTGGAATACTGTTACTACTTGTTTGATGTGACTGACAAGAGACCATGCCCATCAAAATAAAAAGGAGTAAAGGAAATCGGACTTTATAAAGTTTCATTAAAATAGGTATATGGAGGTCAAAGATAGCGACATTAAGGCTATTAACTTAAGAATAGGTAAATATTAAATATATTTTTTTAACATATGTTTTGATAAAATAAACGTATTATTAGATATGAAATGGAGAAAACTCAATGGTGATAGAATTGAACTTCCAATTAAAAAGCAAGTTGAAAAGACTATAATAAAAGAGCATAATTTAGGACACAAGCTAAAAGTTTGCATTGGAACAGATAGTCAAGTTAGGGGGGATGTTGTTGAGTTTGCTTCTGTGATTGTTTTTTTAAGAGAGAAGAAGGGTGGCTTTATGTATATCAATAATTCCTCTGAAAAGCGAATAATGAGCATCAAGGAAAGAATGATTTTAGAAGTAGCTAAGTCCGTTGAAATTGCTTACAGTCTTTGTGATCTCTTTGATAAATATGATGTTGCCTTAGAAGTTCATGCAGATATCAATACAGATCCTCATTTCAAATCTAATGAAGCACTAAGAGAAGCCATGGGATATATATTAGGGATGGGTTTTGTATTTAAAGCGAAACCTGATGCATTCGCAAGTTCCAGTTGTGCTGATAAGGTGGTGTAAGACTTTCCTTTAGTCTAACTCTTCAAAAAATCCTGTCTTTTTATTCTTAACTACTTGATCCCACTTGAAGTATCTTCCATTCATAGCAATGTAAGCTCCTGGGGGTAAAATCTGTACAAATGCCAAAGCGGCTCCCAAATTAAAGAAGCCATCTGAAGAACCCCCAAATGCATATGGCACCATAGCTCCTGTGATCACTATCGTCTTATCTGCAATTTTTCTTTTTGAAAGGTACTCAGCAGTTTGCACCATGCTATCTGTGCCGTGAGTTAAGATAATTTTATCAGAAGGAGATTTAATACATTGATGATGAATTAATTCTCGGTCCGCTTCAGTCATGTCAAGGCTATCGATCATCATGAGCGTTTTTACATCAATGTCTAAGGTGCTTCTTCCTCTTTCGAACATTTTTGGTAAATGGGTATCTTTAAAATATAACTCACCGGTTATATAATTATATTCTTTGTCGAAAGTCCCTCCAGTAACGAATAATTGAATCAATTTAAATATGTTAAGTTGGATCAAATTTAGTAAAACTCAAAATGCGAAACTAAGACATTGAGATTTTATTAAAGATTTACTTAATTTAAAACTCACTCTTTTTCGGTTAAAAACATATATAATTCTTTTATATGTATTAAATTTGTACTTTTGAAATAGAAAGAAGTGTCATTCCCTTGTAGATCATTTATTTTTTTAAATATCACATTCAAAACATCCTTTTAGGGATTTTTACAATGAAAAAGTCATTTATAGTTTTACTAAGTCTCATTTGTTTTTTAAGCATTGATCTATCAGCTCAAACTGGAACCAACCCCAATGGTGTTTCCTTTAAAAGATTATTCATGGATTATCAAAGCATGAATGGTGGAGCCTTTACAGCATTCAAAGATTATTCTCCTGGCTGGGAAGTAGCTTATTTAAGAAATGTCAGTGAAAACTTAAGAATTGCAGTGCCTTTGAAAATAGGGGTGACCAAGATTGACAAAGAAATAGATATCAATGAAATAAATCGTGTTTTGTTAGGTTTAGATGCTCAAGTCCAATATGCATTTCCTTTAGGTAAATTGGTGACGCCCTATATTTTAGGTGGTGTTGGATTTGTTAGTGAAAATATGGACACGGCTAATTTTCAAGTTCCTATAGGTGCAGGCTTTGATTTAAGATTGGCTCCTCAGGCTTCCATTAACTGGCAATCAGAATTCAGATATTCTACAGGCTTAGATAGAAATAATTTTCATCATGCGGTAGGATTCAGATACTTCTTTGATGGTTCAGGAACCACAATCCCTAAAATGAAAAATAAGAAGATCGCGAGTAAAAGAGGAATGGATAGTGATGGAGATGGAATTCCAGATGAACTCGATTTATGTCCGCAAATAGCAGGTATTGAAGCGTTTGTAGGTTGTCCAGATACAGATGAAGATGGTATTGAAGATTCAAAAGATGAATGTCCAAGTTTTCCTGGTAGCAAGATAATGAATGGTTGTCCAGATACTGATAATGATGGAGTTTCAGATAATGATGATGAATGTCCAAGTTTACCTGGACCTATAGCCAGCAAAGGCTGTCCAGGTAGAGATTCAGATGGAGACGGTGTTATGGATGATGATGATAAATGTCCTTCTGTAAAGGGTACGGTTTACACAAATGGATGCCCTGATGGTGATGGTGATAACGTAGCTGATTATCTTGATAAATGTCCGTTGGTTAGAGGTGTAGTTGCTTTGAATGGATGTCCTGACACAGATGGTGATGGTGTTTCTGATATAGAAGATCGTTGCCCAAACAATAAGGGATCTATTAATAATTATGGGTGCCCCAATTATGGAACATCTTCAACAACTACTACTTCTAGACCAAGCACAAGCAGACCAAGCACAACAACTGCTCCAGGCAGAATCATTAGTTCAGGTCCGGATATTAGTTTTGAAGACCGTAGATTGCTTGATGTAGCAATGAAAGAAGTAAACTTTGATCACAATCGAGCAACCTTGCAAAGAGGGTCCTTTGATATACTTGATCAAGTTGCTGATTTACTCAGAAGGAATCCTTCATATAATCTTGTAATCAGCGGTTATACCGATAATACTGGAAGAGCAGATCACAACCTTCGTCTTTCTGATAGCCGTGCTAAAGCATGTTATTTGTATTTAAATCAAAAAGGTATTCCCGAACATAGAATGAGTTATAAAGGATATGGAATAGAAAATCCTATTGATTCGAATGATACGAAAATTGGAAGGGCTAATAATAGAAGGGTAGAGTTTAGGCTGACTTATTAAGTAGGTGGTTTTATTCTTATTCTCTGTGGTTTTGGCTTTTTAACTGTTTTGCTTTTTAGGTGTTTAGCTTTTTAGCTTTTTGGAAGTTTGGCTTTTTAGGTGTTTAGCTTTTTGGTGGATTGGGTTTTTAGTAACCTTTTAGCCCTTAAGCCTTTAACCCTAAACCTTTAACCTTTAACCTTTAACCTTTAACCCTTCATCTCTTTGACCTTAGTTTAAGTGTGAATTCGCGCGCTACACTCAATCAAGGATTAAATCAAATCCATAAGTACGCCAAGCCATTCGATTAATGCCAATGTACCGCACAATTCCGTCTGATTTATTAAAGAACCTCATGCGGTCATCTCCATCAAGGAATCCCCAAGAATCAAAGTGGAGGCTTAGTTGATCGAATTGTTTATCGAATAAAATATAGTTTACTAACTGGTAGCAGAGGTGCCAGTTTATAGAATTGAAGTCGACAGTTTCTATATCAATTGTTTCTGGACTACAATCGGTAAAAGGGAAGCTAAGTCCATCCTCAGGATTAACAACCGTATAACTATGTTCTCCTAAGATGAATGAGAAAATGTCATGTGTATAAGTAGTGTCAAATGTCTTAATTACAATTCCATCGTCATTGAATTTCCAGATATTATAACACAAGCTATCATAGTGGACTAATTGGTTTGGGCCATGATTTAAATGTTCTTTTATAACAAATGTAGACTCATCCAATTGTTCAGTTATCTCAAGAGTTAATTCTTCAAATAAATAATTTTCAGGCAAAGCAGTACTTACTTCACCAAAATTGTGATGGAACTTATATGAACTTTTTTGTCCAACTGTTGGATATTCAAAACTTATATGATTTTGCCTTAACTCCAAGCTATCACTGGCGTTAAAAATTAGATTTGCTTTATAGATGATTTCATGCTGAGTATCCATATTAACATCAAGCGCTTGCTCCGAAATGTAGATACCCATATCTAAATACTCCGTCCTAATATACACTTGCTCTTGGTCTTCCACTTCAATTTTTGCAAGACCCTCTTCGTTCGTATAGGTCGAAACAATGGGGTTTGATTCCGTAATTGCATCATCTTTAGACTTGAATAAACTTACTTCTACATCGGAAATATCGACTTGGGTATTACAATGTATCACAGGGCAATAACTTACATGAATATGTAAAACATTTTTTTCGTTAGGGTTCGAAATAATAATGACTTTCTGCTTTTGGCAAGAGGAAAAAATTGAAAGAATTACAATTAAACCTAAGAGTCGATTCATTGTGCGTGTTTTAGGTTCTATGAAAATATGAAAAACCCTGAGTATTGCAATGAAGAAATGCTTAGTTGCCAGATAAACTACATTTGGAAAAAGTGCAATGGCTAAGTCTTCTTTAATAGTTTTTGTAGCCTTTCTCCTCTAATTTTGAGGCTTTATCTAGAACTTTTTTTCCTAAACTTTCTAAATAATCTTCCATTCGCTTAACTGGAAGATCACCAGAGGCAACTAATATTCTAGCTGCAAGAAGTCCAGCATTTTTAGCTCCATTTAATGCTACAGTTGCAACAGGAATACCTGATGGCATTTGGAGAATTGAAAGCACACTATCCCAGCCGTCAATACTATTGGAAGATAAGATAGGTACACCAATAACAGGGAGTGGGGTCAAAGAAGCTACCATACCTGGCAAATGTGCTGCTCCTCCAGCACCTGCTATGATAACTTTTATTCCTCTTTTGTGGGCTTCACGGGCAAATCCAAACATCCGTTCTGCTGTTCTATGTGCAGATACGATTGTTACTTCTATCGAAACCCCTAGCTCTTCAAGTATGCTTGCAGCATCCTTCATTATAGGAAGGTCTGAGTCAGAACCCATAATCACACTTACTTGAACCTCACTCATGATGTAATTTTTATTAGCTTTTTAATTTTTTGTGCTTTTCTTATGGCTTCCTCCAAATTTTGATCCAATACTGTTACGTGACCCATTTTTCTGAAAGGTCTTGTTTCTTTTTTACCATATAAATGACAATAGACTTTTGGTGTCTTGAGCACTTCTTGTAGGCCAAAGTATTTTACTGGACCTGTGTGATTGGCAGCACCTAAAAGGTTGACCATTACAGCTGGGCTATATTCGGAAGGCTTTATTAACTCGGTGTTCGTAATGGCTCTCAAGTGTTGTTGAAATTGGCTGACAATACAATTTTCGATGGTATGATGTCCGCTGTTATGAGGTCTTGGGGCTACTTCATTTATCGAAATATCTCCTGCTTTATCAATAAATAATTCTACTGCAAGTAAGCCAATTATATCAAAGGCTTTAATAGTTGAAATAGCAATATCAACGCATTCTTGTAATTTTTCTGACGAAATCCTTGCTGGACAAATAAGCATATCAAGCAAGTTGGCTTCTGGATCAAAAGCCATTTCCACAGGAACGAAAGCTTCGACTTGTCCAGACTTATTTCTAGCGACTACAACCCCAATCTCTTTGTCGATATCTACTAGATCTTCAACCACCGATTCAGTATGAAGAAGTTTGCTTAGATCATCTTTTGTTTTGATAATGCTAACACCTCTTCCGTCATATCCTTCGGTTCGGCTTTTTTGAACAAATGGGTATTGGAGTGTTCCAATTGAAATGGCTTCTTTAATTGCATCAGCATTTTGAAATAGTTTGTATGCGGGAGAGGCTAATCCTTTCTCTTCATAGAATGCTCTTTGTAAGCCTTTGTCTTTAATTATTTTTAATGCTTTGGCATTTGGGTATACCTCTTTTCCACCGGATTCTAAATGCTCTAAACCTTTAAGGTTGACACTTTCTATCTCAATAGTTACGATATCCATTTTTCTTCCAAAGGCGAGTACATCATCAAAATCTTTGAAATCACCAGCAATGAAATTAGGATTAATCCGAGCTCCAGGAAATTCATTGGATTTATCCATTAAATAAAGCGGGATATCCAGTGGAGAAGCAGCTTCAGAAAGCATGCGCCCTAATTGACCTGCACCTAAAACTCCAATTTTCTTACGAATTGCCATCTATACTTAGCACTTTAATTTATATATGGCGAAATTACTTAATTAGATGGATACAATAGGCTTATAAAATATTTACTTTTGAGACAATTGAAATAGAATTATGAAGACGATAATAAAAAAAGGAACCATTATAAATGAAGGAAAATCCTTTGTAGGTGATATTTTAATAGAAAATGATAGAATAAGCAAAATCGCAGATAATATTGATGTGCCTGGAGCAATAGAAATCGTTGCGGAAGGAAGCTTTGTTCTTCCAGGAATTATCGATGATCAGGTCCACTTTAGGGAGCCAGGAATGCCGCATAAAGCAAGTATATATACAGAAGCTAGGGCTGCAGTTGCTGGTGGTGTAACTTCTTTTATGGAGATGCCTAATACAAAACCGACAGCAACCACTCAAGAGCGACTTCAAGAGAAATATGAAATTGCAAAGAAATGGTCACTTGCCAATTATTCCTTTTATATGGGTGCTACGAATGACAATTTAGAAGAAGTACTAAAAACACAAGCTAAGGATGTATGTGGGATTAAAATTTTTATGGGTTCGAGTACAGGGAATATGCTTGTAGATAATAGAGCAACACTTGAAGGCATATTTTCAAATACTCCAATGTTGATTGCAACACATTGCGAAGATGAGGCGACCATTAGGAAAAATATGAAAGACTTTGAAGAAAAATTTGGAGAAGATTTAAATGCCACGCATCATCCTTTAATTAGATCTGTAGAAGGTTGTTATCTTTCTTCAAGCATGGCCAAAGCATTAGCTGAAAAGCATGGAAGTAGATTGCATATTCTACACATAAGTACAGCAAAAGAATTAGACTTATTCAGGAATGACATTCCTTTAAAAGATAAAAAGATTACAGCGGAAGTATGTGTGCATCATTTGCATTTTGATGCTAGTCAATACGAAAGTTTAGGAAATAAAATAAAGTGTAATCCTGCCATCAAAGAAGCCTCAAACAAAGAGGCATTATTTGCAGCTTTACTTGATGATCGATTGGATGTGATTGCAACAGATCACGCGCCACATACTATAGAAGAAAAAGCAAGGCATTATACCAAAGCACCATCTGGTTTGCCTCTGGTACAGCACAGTTTGAATATCATGTTTCAGTTTTACAAACAAGGCAAAATTAGCATGGAGAAGATTGTTGAAAAGATGTGTCATGCGCCAGCTATTCTTTTTAATGTAGAAGATCGTGGTTACCTGAGAGAAGGGTATAAGGCGGATATCGTCATATTAGATCCTAAGGATGCATATATGGTCTCTAAAGAAAATATTCACTACAGATGCGGATGGTCTCCATTGGAACGTAAGACTTTTGATTCAAAGATCAGTCATACATTTGTGAGTGGACATCTCGCATATACTGCTGCAGGCTTTAATGAAAATAAGAAAGGAGAAAGAATGTCCTTTGTAGTTTAAGTTAAAGGTAAAGTAAAAGTGTCTATTGAAATTGAGTAGGGCTTAATTAAACTTGAACTTCTTGATCAAAAATGATTCGTCCTCGTTCATTTCTTTTAAGGCTACCAGCAAGGGTAAAAGGGTCATGTTCAAAAATGATTTTATAATCATTTGCTAGAGCCTCTTCTAAAAATTTGGTTTTCTCTTCAAGTGTAACTAAAGGTCTTATATCATAGGCCATGACATATGGCATTGGAATATGCCATTTTGAAGGAAATAAATCTGCTGCATATAGGAAGGTCCCTTGATCTGTTTCGATTTGCAACATCATCATAGCCTCAGTGTGTCCATTAGAGATTCGAATTTTAATCCCAGGGAGCCATTCATAATTGTCTTCAACTGGAATCATCTTTAATTGGCCAGAAGCTTCCATGGGTAAAATATTCTCCTTTAGGAAAGAAGCTCTTTCTCTTGCATTGGGATTAATTGCAGTATCCCAGTGTTTTTGATTTGACCAATAAGTTGCATTCGGGAAAGCAAGTGCATAGGAGCCATCATCATTTTTTACGATGGAACCTCCACAGTGATCAAAATGTAAATGGGTATGAAAAACATCTGTTATATCCTCGGGACTTAGATTAAGTTTTTTCAAAGAACTCATCAGTGATTCTTCGCCATGTGGGTGAAAATGGGATTGAAATTTTGCATCTTGTTTATCGCCCATTCCTGTATCAACAAGAATTTTTCGATCCCCAGTATCTATCAAAATAGATCTCATTGCCCAAGGGCAGAGGTGATTTTCATCAGGTGGATTTAGTTTTTTCCACATCGTAAACGGTACGACACCAAACATGGCACCTCCATCAAGTTTGAAATATCCAGAATGTACAATATGTATTTTCAAGAAAATCCTATTTTTTTATCTCGTTCTTTGGATTGCTTTTTTAAACCAATCATTTTCAAAGCTGTAATAGCAGCTTCAACGCCTTTGTTGCCGTGAGCGCCTCCAGCTCTGTCCAGAGCTTGTTCTTTATTATTAGGGGTAAGTACTCCAAAAATAATAGGAACATTTGACATAAGACTCAGTTGCATGATGCCACTAGCTACTGCAGCATTGATATATTTATCATGGTCTGTTTCGCCTTTAATGACTGCTCCTAAGCAGATGACAGCATCTTTTTGATCTTTGGACAAAACGAATTTTGCTCCGAGAGGTAGTTCAAAAGAACCAGGTACAGTGTGAATAACAATATTTTCGTCCTTAACACCATGCTTCAGAAGCGTTTCTTTAGCAGCGTTCAATAAGCTTGAAGTAATGTCTTCATTCCACTCAGAAACAACGATGGCGATTTCAAGGTCACTACCATCAGGAAGATCTTTATTGGAATATTTGGAAAGATTTTTTTCTGAGGATGCCAAATAACTTATTCTACTCTTACGATATATTTATTGATGTCTTTTCCATATTCAGAATCAGGATAAGCATCTCTAATTTTTTTAAATGCTTCGCTAGCACCCGCTTTATCACCTTGAGATTCTTTAAGAAGACCTAATTTAAAAAGATAGTAAGGGCTCATCAAATCATCATCTTCATTTTGGTTAGCGGCTTTAGAATAATTTGCTATAGCATTATCATAATCTTGCAATTCTGAATAAGCATCACCTAAGGTTCCATATTTTAAAACAGGTCCGAATAAGCCTGCAGGTTTAAAATCCTTTAGATAATCAACAGCAACTTCAAATTGGCCTAGGTGTAAGTATGAAACACCAGCATAATAGTTGGCTAAGTTTCCTGATTTCGTGCTGCCATAATCTTCAATGATATCTATAAAACCCGCAAAGCCATTTCCAGGATTGGTTAAGGCTAGGGTAAAAGAGTCTCTTTCGAATTGATACTGTGCTTGAGACAATTGTGCCGCTGCTTCTTGTTCCGCAGGTGCTTGGATAAATCTCGTGTAAACAAAATATGCTGCAACTAGGAGTACTAAACCAGCGAGAATTCCAAGAAATAAAATCTGGTTTTTTTCTATCCAACTCTGGGCACTATCTCTTGCTTCAACGAGGTTTATTAACTCTTCCTCCTGTTTCTTTTTACTTTTTCTGTACTTAGACATTTACTAAAAAATTTGCGCAAAAATAGCTTTATTATCCAATAAAGTCTTACTTCATTGACTATTTATTTTTGCGATTATTAAGGGTGAAAATAAAGGCTTAGTCCTTGATAAATGGATAATCTTCCTGAAGGTAATTATACTCGTAAAGTTCATGAGCTTCAGGGAATGGACTATCTTCTGCAAATTGAACTGCTTCATCAATTTCTTCTTTGATTTTAGCTTGCATCGCTTCTATCTCATCTTTACTTGCAAACTTTGACTTTAGCATTCTTTCTTCAATGATCTCTAATGGATCAAGATCTTTATAATGCTCCAACTCATCTTTTGTACGATATTTCGCTGGATCAGAAACAGAGTGTCCTCTATATCTGTAAGTCTTTATTTCAAGATAATATGGACCTTTGCCTGATCTAATATGTGCTGCTGCTTTCTCAATAGCTGCATGAACTTTCTCAGGATCCATGCCATCTACTGCTTCAGAAGGCATTTCGTATGACAAGCCTAGTTTCCAAAGGTCAGTCACATTACTTGTTCTAGATACAGATGTACCCATCGCATATTGATTGTTTTCACAGATATATAAAACGGGTAACTTCCATGTCATAGCCATGTTGAATGACTCATGCAGGGCTCCTTGTCTTGCAGCACCATCTCCAAACATCGTGACAGTTACCGTATCAGTTTTACGATATTTTTCAGCAAATGCAATACCTGTACCGATTGGAATTTGAGCTCCTACGATTCCATTGCCTCCAAAAAAATTATGTTCTCTGCTGAAAAAGTGCATAGACCCACCTTTGCCTTTCACGCAACCTGTTGCTTTTCCAAATAATTCAGCCATGCAAGACCTAGAGCTTAGACCTTTAGATAAGGCCAATCCATGTTGTCTATAGGCTGTGACCATATTATCACTTGGGCGCAATGCAGACTTTATTCCTGCTGCTACAGCTTCCTGGCCTATGTAAACATGGCAAAAGCCTCTGATCTTTTGCTTAGAATACAACATTAATGCACGTTCTTCGAATTTTCGTATTCGGTACATTTCTTCATACCAGCTCAAATAAATTTCTTTTTTGAAAGCTGAACCACTCGCTTTTCCGTTACTATTCTTTTTCTTTGTTGATATTGTTGGCATTGAAAAGATTTTTTACTTAAACGTTAAGTCCACAAAGATAGCTATATATTATAAATGGAAAAATATAGATTGTGGTTTAGCATAAATGTTAAATAAGCTCAATTTGTTTTATATAAATCGTATTAAGTTGGTTAATTATCGAAATTATGAAAATGTCATGGTTTCATTTTCTCCACATTTTAATTTGATCACCGGATTTAATGGGGAAGGGAAAACGAATTTGGTAGATGCGATTTATTATGCTTGTATGACGAAAAGTAATTTTACAAGCAGAGATCAATATGTTGTTAGGTCAAATGAAGACTTCTTTAGGATAGAAACACAGTTTCAAAAGCATGAAGAAAATGAGACGATTGTAACGAAAGTACAGCCAGGAAAATCAAAAGTCATTGAGAAAGATCAGGTACCCTATAAACTTTTGTCAGAGCATATTGGCTCATATCCTATTGTTTTTATAGCTCCAAGAGATATTAGACTTATTAATGATGTCAGTGCAGTTAGACGCAGTTTTATAAATGCCACCCTAAGTCAATTGAATCCAGATTATCTCAAAGCATTAATTAATTATAATAGAATTTTAAAACAAAGGAATGCACTGCTCAAAGCTGGAAGGCAAGGGAGCCAAATCAAAGATATGATCAAAGTATATGATAATGAGATGCAAGTGCATGCAGAACTCATTTTCAAAGAACGAGTATCGATGATCGAAAGTTTGTCCTCAAAGCTTCATTCATATCAAAATGCTATTAGTAACAACAAAGAAAAAGTGGCTTGTTCCTATCAAAGTAAATTGTTGTCGAATAATTGGCAAGACTTAATGGATCAGAGTTTTGAAAAGGATGTAATCACAAAGCGAACCAATGAAGGAATACACAAGGATGATTTGGTTATTGAACTTGATGGTGTGAAAGCTAAAGCCTTTGGTTCTCAGGGGCAAATCAAGTCCATTGTTTTAGCATTGAAATTATCTCAATACGATATTATAAATCATCAAAATCAGACTAAACCCTTAATCATACTAGATGACTTGTTTGATAAGTTAGATGCTGAACGTGTAGCTAAAGTTTTAGACTGCTTAAGAGACGATGCTTTTGGTCAAATATTTATTACCGATACTGAAACTGAAAGGTCCTTAAAGATTATTGCAGACTTTGATGCTGAATGCAAAGTTTATCAAGTACATGATGGTGCTGTTAACGTAATAAATGAAGGCTGATATGAATTACGGTAAAAAGGCAGAAAGTATAGACAACATTATAAGTTCCGTATTTGGACATCCTAAATACAGGGAAAAATTTATCGAGTTACGCATTAGAAATCATTGGGCAGAGATTATGGGAAAGGCCATTCATTCATATACACATTCAATAGTGGTTCGAAAGCGTAAAATCTACATCACTTTTGACTCTGCTACTTTGCGTCAAGAACTGTTTCAGCAAAAAAATAAGGTACTCAAAAACCTAAATGAATTTTTAGGATTTGAATACCTTATTGAAGTTATCTTAAGGTAAGTATTAAGCTCTTGGCTTAACGGCTTTAATTTTTTTCTTTCCTTGTATACCTGTAGCCATTTTCACAGCATTGTACGCATCAACGGTACCACCAGAAACAGATAATTCTGAAAAGTCAACTCGCTCATCAGAACCTGGTTTAACAACTGATTGAGAAACCTTATTACTTGAGTTTAGTAATATTTGTTTTACTTGAGCCGCCGTTAAACTTGGGAAATACGATCTCAATAATGCAGCTACACCTGCAACTACTGGAGCAGCAAAGCTGGTTCCTTGAGAGCTCGTGTAAACATCATCTGGATTCGTTGAATAAATCGCTACACCAGGAGCAAAAATATCAACATCTTTTTTTCCATAATTGCTAAACCCAGCAACCATATCTTCACCAGTTTTAAATGAAAGCGCACCAACGGATACATAATTTTGAGGAAGCTTAGTAAATAAGCCTTTCTTGACATAAGTGTCAGAAGGGAAATTATCATTCTCATCGATGTTCATTCCAGCATTTCCAGAAGCATGAACTAATAAAACATCTTTCTTAGCTGCATATTTTACTGCTTTATCTACTAGTTTTTTATTTGGAGAATAGCCTTTTCCAAAACTCATATTAATGATTGAAGCGCCGTTGTCAACAGCATATCTAATCGCATTAGCTACATCTTTATCGCGTTCGTCACCATCAGGAACTGTTCTAATTGACATGATCTGAACATTATCAGCAATACCATCCATTCCAATATCATTGTTTCTTACAGCAGCAATGATTCCTGAGACATGTGTGCCATGAAAAGCGTCAGGTCCTTCAACATCATTATTCCCATAATTCTTTTCTGTTAAGTCATTAGGGTTGTCTTTAACAATGGTTCTAGGATTAAAGTCTGGATTGTAGGCATACTTCGTTTGGTTTGAAAAATGCTCGACAGCACCAGTAAACTCCATTTCAATTTCTTCTCTAAACTTTGGAATACTTTCGATTTCACCACCTTCTTGAAACATTCTTTGCAAGATCATTTTACCTACAGCCAACATTTGATTGTCTCCAGGTTCTAATTCTTCAATGACCTCAGGTGTGACTGGTGAATCTCCAAGTGCAGCATCTAGTGCATCAATGGCTCCAAAAACCATTGTTTTTTGTTGGTTGAAATTGTCAAGCTGCGTTTGAGCAGAACCAGATTTTCTTTCAACCTCTTCCTTTACTTTTTCATAAAGCGCATATTCTACTTTCTCTTTTTTATTCAATTTTGAAACATCCGCAGAAGCATATTTACCCTTTAGCTTACCGTAAATACGTGTGGCTTCGTAAGTATCTTTTCCAACATTAGAGCCATCTTTTCCTCCAATGAAATTCCAGCCGTGGATATCATCAACATATCCATTGCCATCATCATCTATTCCATTATTGGCGATTTCACCTGGATTTACCCACATTACATTGGCTAAATCTTCGTGTTCTGCGTCTACTCCAGAGTCAATTACTGCAACTACAACAGTCCTGCTGGTTCTTCCTTTCAATATTTCGCTGTAAGCTTTTTCAGTTGCAACTCCATGATGTGATCCTTCAGCAGCATTGTGGTGAAACCAGTCTTTGGGTACATTTGATTGAGCTTGTAATGAGCTGCATAGAGCTACAGTAAACAAGAACAACAAAGTCTTTACCATATTCATTTTCATTATTTATTAAATTATTTTAATGCAATTTACCAATATCCAAACGTCCAAAGTGACGAATAAGTGTTTTTTAATAAATATTTAAGTCTACACTTTGATCCCTACAACTAGATATAAAAGCCTTCGTTTGTGTAATTTGCATCCCTAGTGAAACCATTAGATATATTAAAACAATATTGGGGCTACGAAAACTTTCGAAGCGTTCAAGAAGATATCATTCAAGGCATCATTGAAAATCAAAATGTTCTTGCATTGCTTCCTACAGGAGGAGGGAAATCTTTATGCTATCAGATTCCGGGTATTTATTTAGATGGTATTTGTATTGTTATTTCGCCTTTGATTGCTCTGATGAAGGATCAAGTAAGTGGATTGAATAGGAGAGGTATTAAAGCTATTTCCATACATTCTGGGATGTATAAAGATGAAATTGATAGATTACTTGATAATTGTGTCCACGGAGATATCAAATTTTTATACGTTTCACCAGAGCGACTGAAGACAGAAATTTTTCTAAGTCGATTCAAAAGAATGAAAATTAGCTTAGTGGCAGTTGATGAGGCGCATTGCATATCTCAATGGGGCTATGATTTTCGTCCGGCCTATTTAGAGATTAGTGAGTTGAGAGCCATAAAACCAGATCTCAAAATGTTGGCGCTTACTGCTACTGCTACTGAAAAAGTTAAGACAGATATTATTGAGAAATTAGAACTCAAGGATCCAATAAAAATACAAAGCTCATTTTTCAGAAAGAATTTGATTTTTTCTGTAATCCCGTCACAGGATAAATACAAGATGCTGCTTAGGGTATTAAAGGGCGTTGAAGGATCATCAATTGTATATCTAAGGAGTAGGTTGGGGACTAAGGATATCGCTGAGTTTCTCGTTCAGTCTGGTATCAAAGCTGCTTACTATCATGCAGGCTTAAACATGGAACAAAGAGCACAAGTGCAAAGGCGTTGGACCCAAAATGGCATAAGAGTTATGGTAGCTACGAATGCCTTTGGTATGGGAATCGATAAGCCCGATGTTCGATCAGTAATCCATTGGGCTCCACCCTCGAGTCTTGAAGAGTATATTCAAGAATCAGGAAGAGCTGGGCGAGATGGGATTAAGTCTTATGCTGTGCTATTGTATAATGAAAGTGACTATGAAAAAATTGAAGAATATTATCAAAGATCGTTTCCAGAATTAGATGAGATAAAAACGATATATAAGAGATTAGGAGTCTATTTAAATATAGCGGTTGGATCAGGATTTGAAGAGCAATTTGCATTTGATATTAATGCGTTTGCAAAGAAGTATGAGATGGATGTGTTTAAAGTTTTTAGTTCATTAAAAATTTTGGAACAGGATGAGTGGTTGTACTTATCAGAATCAATTTACAATCCTTCAAGAATTATGATTCTCGAGGATAGAATAGGGGTAGAGGAGTATCAAAAAATACATAGGGATTATAACACTTTATTGAAAGTTATTTTGAGAATGTACGAAGGCTTATTCTTGTCTGAGGTCGTGATTCATGAAAAAGATATTTGTGCAAAAAGTGGATTAGATGAAGCCTATCTTTTGAAATTACTTAATAAAATGGCTAAAGATGGAATATTGAGATATGTGCCCACTCAAGAACTTCCATACATACATTTTTTAAAAGAACGTGTGCGGACAAATGATCTTAGTATCAATCAACGAATGTATCAATTTCGAAAACGGATGTATCTGGAAAAGAAAAATGCCATCAAAGACTACATCAATAGCACAGATTGTAGACAAATGAAATTGCTTGAGTACTTAGGAGAAGATTTGGATGGACCATGTGGGAAATGTGACAGCTGCAAAGGTTCGCATTCTGATGAAGGTACTGCCTCTGAATTTGACCTAATAAAAAATCAAGTGATGGACTTGCTTGATATGAGAGCTTTGTCAGTCAATGGTTTGACGGAACATTTTCCAATGAACAAAAAAAAGAAATTGATCAAGCTGATCCAGCATTTGATTGATGAGAACAAAATAGAAACTAAAGAAGGTAAGTTGTACTTATTGAAATGACGAAAGGAAAGATATATAGCATTGTCACCAATGACATTTTGTATGATCAAAGGGTAAGGAGAATTTCTGATTCATTAATTGATGATGGATTCGAAGTGCATCTTGTTGGAAGGAAGAAATTACAAAGAAAAAGCGCTAATGCACGATGGCATTTACTTTCTTGTTTTTTTCAAAAGTCCAAATGGTTTTATTTGGAATTTAATATTCGTGTTTTCTTTTTCCTTCTTTGGCGTTCATTTGATTTTTTAATTGCAAATGATCTGGATACTTTATTAGCGGTAAAATTAGTGAGTATTATAAAGGGTAAAAAGTTTGTTTTTGATGGTCATGAAATATTTACTGAGGTTCCTGAATTGGTGGGTCGATCGACTGCGAAAAAAGTATGGTCAAGCATCGGTAATTGGGCTGTCCCTTCAGCTACCTTATGCTTAACAGTAAATGGCTCAATTCAAAAAGTACTAGCAGAAAAGTACCAAACTGAATTTCATGTTATCATGAATCGTCCTGTCATTCAAGATGTAGAATTTGAAGAATTCACAAACCGACAAGCTAATCGGATTATACTTTATCAAGGTGCAGTAAATAGAGGAAGGGGGATTGCAGAAACTATTGAAGCATGTAAAGACATACCCAATATTAAGTTTATTATCGCCGGTGATGGAGATGAATTCACTAGGATAAAATCTTCATTAGAGCAAACAGCTTACCTAGATGGCACAGTTGAGTTGTTAGGCAAATTAAAACCTCATGATCTCAAGGAATTAACTAAAAAAGCAAGTGTAGGAATTAATGTGTTACACGCAGAAAGTTTAAATTATCGACTGAGTTTGGCTAATAAATTTTTTGATTATGCACAGGCAGGTGTTCCTTCTATAAATATGGATTTTCCAGAGTATGCAACACATATTGAGGATTTAAAAGTGGGTGTGTGTATAAAAGATTTACAGGTTCAAACCATTAAATCTGCTATTGAGGAAATATTAGATGATGCAATTCTTTACAAAGAAATGTTGGCTGCTTGTGAACAAGCTAGAAGGGTTTGGACATGGGATAAAGAGGCTGAAAAGCTCAAAAGCTTAATCAATAAAATATAAAGGTACATTACTATCGCACCAAGGATTTATATCTACGGTACGCATTGGCCAATTTTGTGTCATATTTATTCTTTTTATAAGCAGGGCCATTATATGCTTTTGCGAATCCTGCCCAATCTCTTCTTTGTAGCTTTGTAACTAAGCCTTTATTTTTTATAAAGTTGATGAAGGCTTGTAGTTGGCCTTTTTCAGATTGCTCCATGCTTTGAACAAACTGTTCAACAGATTTAAAACCTGCTAGTCTATAGTTAAAGCCCATTATCTGAAACATACCCCAGGATGCAGATTCAAGGGCAGCTTCTTTGTGAATCAATTTTGCTTTTTGGAGTCTTCTATATTCTGCCCATCCAGATAAGTAATGAGAGCGAGTCCATTTGTTATAAAGGATGTTTCGATTTTGTGAGGCAAATTTTTCAGGAGCAATCCCTCTTTTCAGTAATTGTCTCCAAAAGACATGTCCTTCAAATAAAATCTTTGCTTTACCATTACTTAAAAATCCACCGCCACTAGATTCAACTTCTATGACTGCTTTGATGCATGCAAGGTCAATTCTTAAATCTGCGGCAGCTTCTTGTAGATCTGATTCTTTTAATTTTTTTCCTCCTTCAAATAGTATTTTTCTTGCTTCTTTTTTTCTTGAAAAAGTTACGGGTTTTGTCTTGTAAGTTTTTTTTGATCTTTTAGTTGTAGTTGAAGTATTAGTTTTGAATTCCTCAATAAATTTATCTAAAAGACTGGCTTCACCTTTAAAACTACAAAAGATGTATGGTTTCATTTTTTGTAGCTTATGATGGCTTATGCCTTTTACATGTGCCAAGTCATTGATCGATTTAAAGTGACCATGGTGCTTTCGGTAGGCTAAAATTCGTTTAGCAGTAGTTGCTGCAACTCCGTCTAATTGACAAAGTTCTTCTTTAGTAGCACGATTGATATTTAATTTGTTTGGCATTTATGTAAATTTAAAAGCAAATTTACATATTAAAAAAAATTATAATATATAAAATGAGAAAAACTTGTCTGTTTTTTTGTCTGATTGGTGTTTTATCATGTTCGGCGGTCCAAGAACCTGTATTTAAAAAAATGAAAGATCTAAGAGTGGAGGAAATGAGTGTCAATTTGATTACGCTTACAGCTGTAGCAAATTACTACAATCCCAATCCTGTAAAATGCAAACTAATAGGTACAGATATTGGTGTGTTTGTAGATGATAAAGAAATTGGAAGGATACAAGAAACCAATGCGGTGTCTATTGCTTCTAATAGTGATTTTGACATTCCAGTCAAAATATCATTCCCACCCAAAAAATTACTTGAAGGGAACGGGGGTTTACTGAGTTCTGTTATTACAGCCGTCCTTGACAAAAAGGTTGATGTAAAATATGATGGATTCATCACCTTAGATTTTGCTGGAGTGAAAATTAAAGTTCCAGTCAATTATGAGGAAAAAATTCTGTTGAAAGAATCTTAACGACTATATGCGCTTACAGGAGGAGACTTTTTATAAGTATCCTCGATTTTGGCTTTTTCATCTTTGGCAAGCGCCTGATAGGCTGTGGAGAATATCGATTCACAAAAGTCAAAATTTTCGACATAATTTGGCTTCTGAACCTTTGGACCTCCTGAAATGGTGAAGGCCACGCTTTGTCCAAATGAACCTGATTCTTCAACAGCCTCATTGAGAGTTGTAACTACCTCACTAAAATCAAATGTTTCCTTGGGGAATTTCGCATAAAGGTTGCCATTTTGACCTTGGCCAAATGACCCTGAGCCATCTTCCTTGATTCTCATAATCCAATTGACAGTGAATAAGGTCAAAGTTTTCACATCGGCTCCATAATGATCGTTCGTTTGTGTAGGATCATTATTTTTTTGAATGTTTGAAGTTGATATTGATGCATTTTTAGCACCTTTTGAATTTACCTCAATTGAAGCTTTTTGTCGAAGCTCAGAACTCTCTGATTTACAGGAACTCATGAGAATGAGTGAAAGGGTTGCGAAAAATAATAAAGAAAAATTAAACTGCTTCATGGGTGTAAAATTGAAAAAAGAGCTAAAATTCAAATTTTTAAAGTCTAAAATTAGAAATAATTCAATATATAATTTGGTAAAAATCAATAAGATTTGGTAAACCTTGCGAACCAAAGCATTATTTTATGTCTTAATTAATAAGATTGTAGTACTTTTAAGCAATAATTTCAAATAATAATCTGAGGTGTCTCTATTGTTGAAAAATAAAGACGGGTATGTTGATAAGAACGCAGAGTTCAAGAACGTGTTCAAAGAATACTTTAACCCTTTGGTTAATTTTGTAAACCGCTACATCAATAACTGGGAGATGAGCAGAGAAATCGTCCAGTTCACATTCATGAAATATTGGGAAAATCATGATAAAATTAACATCAAAACCTCTGTAAAAAGCTATCTGTTTCAATCAGCTA
The DNA here is from genome assembly GCA_937961455.1 of uncultured Saprospiraceae bacterium. Classification (GTDB taxonomy): domain Bacteria; phylum Bacteroidota; class Bacteroidia; order Chitinophagales; family Saprospiraceae; genus CALGNN01. Next base: position 40,962 of record CALGNN010000076.1, on the reverse strand, counting down.
AAAATAATACTATTGATTACATCCGAAAGGAAAAGAACATTCGTAAGCTAAAGGAAACTACTTCACAACAACTTAAAATTGCAGAAAATGAAGTCGATCTTGATGACGACGCATTGATATTAAGACAAAGGATACTTAATGCCATGAAATCATTGAAGCCAAAATGTGAAGAAATTTTTAGATTACATAAGTTTGAAGGCTTAACCTACCAAGAAATTTCAGACCATTTGAATATATCCAAAAGGTCTGTTGAAGATAATGTTGCTAGGGCGCTTTTGATCCTTAAAGATGAATTGAAACAATATTATTCATAAAGCGAATTAAACTGTGACGTATGTTATGTAGTACGTCTTAACAGTGTAGATTATACTAATGAAATGAAAATGTTTGACCAAGTCGACATATTAAAATATGTTCAGCGACGTGCTTCTAAAGGCGTGGCTAAACGTATTAAGCGGAAAGCAAGCAATGATGCTGCTTTTAAAGCTGATTTGGATTTGATGAAGTCAATATTTTCAGAGTCCTCAAATCTAAAAGATTTCAAAGTCTTTGACCTTGATACTGAATGGACTCAATTCACTAAAAGTTTTCCTTCTGTTGATGCTACAACTGAGACTAATTCAGAAGCTAAACTCATCCCCTTAAATTCTGTAAGAACTAAGAAAAGAAAATCTAGAAATTGGATTTCTGCATTAGCTATCGCGGCATCTTTATTACTTCTTGTATCTGTTAGCTTCTTTTTGGATCGATTACAAACTAATCAAGTTGCAGTAGCACCACTTACAGCTCCTATTGAAGAGCCAGTAAAGACTGTTGTTGAAGATGACATTATGGTTAACATAGCTGCAAGTTCAGAATATGAAGTTGTTGAAACAGAACTACCTGATGGTACCTTAGTTAAGTTAAATCCCAATGCTAAAATTACCTATGCAAGGGATTTTGAAACTGCACCTGAAAGAGTCGTATATCTTGAAGGAGTGGCTTTCTTCGATGTGGAAACTGATAAAAAAAGGAAGTTTATTATTAAAGATTACGCTAGTTTAGGCGTGGAGGTTTTGGGTACAGCTTTTACAGTTGAAGTATATCCCGATGGTCAAGCAGAGATTAGAAATAAAGAGGGCAGAGTCAAAGGATTTAAAGTAGACAAGCCTGAGGTTAATATTATTCTGGCCAAAGGAGAAATAGCTACCTATAATGGTTCTGCGTTTACAAAAATTGAACCGCTTACACCAGAACAAGACTTTAGGCAACCTATCGATTATATTATCAACAACATAGTCAAAGGATACGGGCATAAGGTATCCATTGCTCCTGATGCGATTATTTCTAACGACAGTATAGACTACAAGCATACTGTTTTACCATTAGAATCAATTCTTATGATTTTGAACAACAAAATCAACTTAAAAATTGAGCGAGATGGTAAAAATATCGTTATCAAAAATGCCACACTTAATTAGTGATAAGCCTCTTCCTTAGGTTCAATTAATAAGTTATTTTTCCTTCACTAGATTTTGTAAATATATGGTCTATTGGTTCCCACAATTCTATCTTGTTGCCTTCTGCATCCATAATATGTAAGAATTTTCCATATTCAAAACTTTCAATCTTATCACAAATTTCAACACCTTCTGCCTCTAGCTGCTCTTTTAGTGCTTCTAAATTTTCGACCCTATAATTGATCATGAAATCCTTTTCTGAGGGTTGGAAATAAGTTGTGTCTTTATTAAATGGAGACCACTGTAAATAAGCCTTTTCATCTGGCTTATCGGTCTTACGAAATTCAAATAGCGCACCATATTGATCCGTAATTAAGCCAAGATGTTTTGCGTACCACTGCTTCATTTTATCAGGGTCTTGACATTTGAAAAAGATGCCACCAATACCAGTTACTTTCTTCATAAACCTTGTTTTGACCCATAAGATATTATAAGATGATGAATAGGTGAATAAAATAAATTAAAAAAAAATGAATTTTGATTAGACGTTTTTGGATTTAAAGTCGTCAATATATAAAAGGGCGAACAAATATCTTTGTAGAAGGAAAGTTTGCACTATGCTTATGTGTCAATAGTTATGATTGACTATTGCTATTTTGAAAGAATTTATTTATTTTTAACTATATAAAATCAGTATATTATGCCAGAATTACTTCTTATCGCAGTTTTATTTGGTAGTGTGGCTTTGATTACCTTGGTATTGAGAGCCCTAAATATCATTAAAGACTAAAATCAATTTTTAACAAAAAAATTAAAGGAGCAAGTTAGAACTTGCTCCTTTTTTATTTTTTTCATTCAATCTTGATATTCACCAAAGATCTCGATCATTTTCTTTTGGCGATAATCAAAGATGTGTTCTAACTTATTGCGAACAAGTATTTTGTGAAATAAGCCACTAATCATAGGGAAAGGCAGCTCATAGTCAATAATATCAAGCATTTCAACTCCATTTGGAATTTCTTTAAACCAATGCTGATGATGCCATATTTTATAAGGGCCAATCCTTTGTTCGTCAACAAAGTATTCTTTGTCTCTAACATGTGTTATTTCTGTAACCCAAGTAGTTGGTATTCCCAATAAGGGTCTCACGATATAGCTGATCATTACACCTTCATACATTTTTTCAGGCAACTCCGATGTGATATCAAATCCTAGCTCAGGAGGAGTAATGGTCGCCAAATTTCTAGGCGAAGAGAAAAATTCCCAAGCTTTTTCAAGCGTTATTGGAAGTTTTTGTACTTTTTTCAGTTGATACATAAAAAGAAAACAAGAAGAAAACGTACTTGTTTATCTTTCACTAGTATTTTTCTTAATGGCCGGAGCTATTAGTACTTTCCTCATTCCCAGCTACAGATTTATTTGCAATCAAGGCGAAAGTCATAATTAAACTACTCACTAAAATAACGTATAAGAGAATTCCATTATCAAATCTCTCTGTTACAAATTGGGTAGGAATAGCGAAAAATAACAAGATAGTGATTAAGCCTCTCGGAGCAATCCATAACTCAGGTAGAATATTATTCTTTAAGAATGGAAATAAACTGAAAAAGCGAATTAAATACATGGCAATAAGAATGGCTGCACTGACAAAGGCAACTTGTAAATTTACTAAAGAAGCGAGCGCAATGGTCATTCCAAAAATTACAAAAAAGTAAGTTCTAACCACAAAGGCCGTCTCCAATGTTATTAAATGGAAATCCTTTACAATATTATTAATGGGGTCATCCTTTCGTTTGACGGCGTCTGTCCGGAATACTTTAAATACAAATTCGTGATTAGCTAAGGCAAGACCAAAAATAAGTATGATCAAAAGAGGCGATAAATGCAAGAGTTTACCTACACCATAAAGGATCAAAAGGATGGCTATCAATAAAAATAGTCTGGTATGACCTTTCATATCTTTAAAGACATACATTAGTGCATAACTCGCTAAAACTGAAATGATTACAGTTAGGAAAAGACTAGCTATAAATTCCATGAATGCTGATCTTCCTCCAGATTCTAAAAAGCTAATGATAAAATAGAAAAACATGATACCAAGAATGTCAGAGAAGGCAGACTCGTATATCATAAATTCCTTTTTTGATTGCAAAAGGCTACTAACTGAAGGAATGATAATCGCACTGGACATAATGGACAAAGGAATAGCATATAATAAGCTTGTACCAAAGCCTATTCCTCCAATGAAATAATAGATGATATAACCTATTCCAAATGATGAAGCCATTAAGCAAATAAAGGCAATCGCAAGTGATTGATATATAACGGGTAATTTCTCTTGGGTTATTTCAAGATCCAAAGCTGCCTCAAGAACGATCATTATCAAACCGACAATACCTAACAGCTCTAATACACCATAAAGATCCAAATCATCGAAACCCATAGCATCTGCAGCTAATTTTAGTAATATACCTGTACCAATCAATAGTAATACAGAGGGGATATTGGTCTTTTTTGAGATGATATTAAAAAAATGGGATAAGACCAAGATCAAAGATGCAACAATCAATTGCACATAAGCATTAGAAATATCTAAACCAGAAGCAAGAAAAAAACTCATACTCTAAATTTGCGGAAAATTAGTAAAAGAAATTCAATTAGCTTTACTAACACATATTATTACAAACATGCAATATAAAGTATTTGACAGGCAAAAAGTTTATGATTGCCCAATTTATGACATCGTAGAAGCTAAACTTAGTTTTGAAAAATACAACAAACAAGATTCTGGTATGCTCATCCGCCATTCTATTGAAAAACGTGATGGTGTAGCAGCGTTGCTTTATGATGAAGTTAACGGGCAGATCAAACTTATAGAACAATTTCGATACAGTACAGCACTTCATGGGGAGCCATGGTTGATTGAGGTAGTAGCAGGAGCGATCGATGAAGGTGAATCAGCTGAAGAAGCTATTAAAAGAGAAATTATTGAAGAAGCGGGCTATGATGTAAGTAGGCTCAAAAAAATTATGCTTATCTATCCTTCACCAGGCTTTTTGAATGAACGTTTGCATATCTTTATTGCTTGGATTTCTGAAGCTAACAAAATTTCAGATGGCGGAGGAATTCATGAAGAGGATGAAGACATCAGGACGGTAAGTTTTCCTTTGTCTGATGTTCCACAATTGATTAGCTCTGGAAAAATAAGAGATGCAAAGTCAATTGTTGCTCTTCAGCATTTATATCATCTTGAATCGAAAAAAGAACATGAAGATTAATTATCTGTATGCGTTTGTTTTATTTTTTTTAATTAGTTCATGTACAGAAGAAGGAAGTGAACGCACGAGTTTTGATATTAATGTGGACGGTAAGGTCATACAAACACATCTCTCTGAGCTTTCAAAAGACTATTACGAAGGCCGAATGCCATTCTCTACAGGTGAAGAAAGGACGGTTGCCTACATAGAATCTGAATTTAAAAAAATGGGATTGGAACCTGCTAATGAAGGTAGTTACATTCAAAGCGTTCCATTAGTTGAGATCAATTCAACCCCAGATGAAAAAATGCTCATTCGCAAAGGGAATAAGAATTTGGAATTTGATTTAAATACGGATTTCATGATTCATACTGAACGGCAAGCCAACCGAGTAGATCTTAAAGACTCGGAATTGGTTTTCTGTGGTTTTGGCATTAATTCAAAAGAATTTGACTGGAATGATTATGAAGGCATGGACCTGAAAGGTAAAACGGCCGTTGTGCTTGTTAATGATCCTGGTTTTGGGGGAGAAGATGAAAGCTTTTTTAAAGGTAATACCATGACCTATTTTGGGCGTTGGACATATAAGTATGAAGAGGCTGATCGAATGGGTTTAGCAGGACTAATAATCATTCACGAAACTGCTTCAGCGGGATATCCATGGTATGTTGTGCAAAGTTCTTGGTCAGGTGAGCAACTTGGATTAAAACGAGATCCTAATAAATTAGATTGTGGCATAAAAGGCTGGATTCATTTAGATGCGGCGAAAGAGCTTTTCGAATTTGCAGGCCTTGACCTAGGCGAGCAAATCAGAGCCTCTAGAAAGAAGGGCTTTAAACCTGTGGCAATGAACGCAAGTATTACGGCGGGAGTAAATGCAGTTTATCGAGAGGATGTATCAAAAAATGTTGTAGGGATGATTAAAGGAGCAAATCAACCTGAAGAATACGTTATTTATACGGCCCATTGGGATCACATCGGAATCAGTCAAGCTGAAAATGGGGACTCTATTTATAATGGTGCTTTAGATAATGCTTCAGGTACTGCTACAGTAATGGCTATTGCGAAGGCGATGGTTGAAGCTCCACAATTACCAGATCGTTCAGTGGTTTTTCTTATGGTAACAGCAGAGGAACAGGGACTATTGGGATCTGAGTATTATGTTGAAAATCCAATATTCCCAATAGCATCTACGGTTTGTAATTTAAATATGGATGGGGTAAATCCTCATGGACGGATGAAGGATGTCACTATTGTTGGTTATGGTCAATCTGAAATGGATGATTATGCAGAGGCTGTTGCCAAGACTCAAGATCGATACATACTTGCAGATCAAGAACCAGAGAAAGGGTATTTCTTTAGATCAGATCATTTTAATTTTGCAAAAGTAGGTATACCTCCTTTGTACGCCGAAGGTGCCTATGACCATAGAGCTAAAGGAAAATCTTATGCGCTTAAGCAAAAAGAAATTTACAATAAAAATAACTACCATCGTCCATCTGATGAATACATTGAGTCAGAGTGGGACATAGATGGAATGCTAGAAGACGCACAATTGTATTATGATGTAGGTCTTAACATTGCCAATTCAAAAGACTGGCCTGAATGGAAAGAGGGTAGTGAATTTAGTCGTAAAGTGAAAAACTAAGCTTTCATTACGTTATCCTTTTTCGAATAATTCTTATTTGACCGTTGTGGTTGGATTCGTGCTCACATACATGAAACCATTTCCAATAATTATTGACTGGATTTCTTCGTCCCCATGTACGATCTTCTTTTAGTAGCCATTCATCATCTCTATTTTTTAATTCTTTTAGTGTGAATTTTCTTGAGTCTGCTAATGCGTCTAAATAAAATTCAATTGGATATCCCTTTATAAGCTCTCTGCCATGATCTCCTAAATCCATGGCAGCTACCAAAGCTTTTTTATCTTTTTCGTTTTCAAATGACCATGACTTCCCGTCGAAAGTATTCTCTTGGTAATACGTATCTATCGCTACCATATGCAATAGGATTGCGCCTATAGAATTTGCTTCATCATCTAATAAAAAGTCTAGCTCTTTCACACTGAGATTTGTAAGCCGACTTACAATTGTCTTCCGCATATAATTAAGCATTGTTACCAAAGTTCCGATATGGGGTGTATAGCCATTGATGGGGCCAATCATCTGATCATTGATTGCAACGTTATTGTTGCCTTTCATATGTATTATGCCAAGCCCACCTAAAGGCAATAGAGAAGATTGTTTAATGAATTTCCTGCGACTGTTTGTGTTTTTTGATTCTTTCATTGTATCCATTTTTTATTTGTGAGTTTCAAGGAAGTCCTTTAAGGTATTTACATATTCGAGCTCCTCATAGTACATGGGGGAGTGACCTGAGCGTTCAAAAAATACTAGGGACTTTATCTCTGAACCTAAGTTTTCCAAAGCACTTTCTCCTAAAGCTGGGGGCACTACTAAATCATAAGATCCCCATAGTAAGAGTGTAGGGATTTTAATTTTGTGCAGTTCTTCTGTCAAACTACTTTCGAGTAAGCCTTGGTCCGTTAAAATATCATTAGCATATTGCCCAGTGCTAAAGGCTGTGAGAATATTATAATCTATGTATTGATATTTAAGCAAATTTAAATCTATGCTAGGGATGTCTAAGACATCATCTCGCAATAAGATTCCTTCAGCTATATATGCTTCTCCGTTTAGATATTGGATATCTTCTTCGGATAAATCTTCCGTATCTATTTCCGCAATCTTGTCTAAAATTTCTTCCCAATAAGCCGTATTGTTCCCTCTGCTAATTTGCTGGTTGGCAATAGAATCATAGAGTGTTTTTTGTTCGGCAAACATCAGCGGAAAATCATGAGCGCCATCCACTTCAATCCATGCCTTAATATTTTCTTGTCGTGCTTCATCAAGCAAGTAATAGCTACCCAAGTATCCTCCCCAAGAATGTCCTAATAAAAATATTTGGGATGTTGAACCATATTTATGCCTAATTACCGCAATTAATGCATCTATATCTTTTGCAATTTCTTCCGTGGTAAGATTTTCTTTATTGAGATGGCCTTGGGACATTCCTTGTCCTCTTTGATCATAATAGACTACAGCATAATCTCTCTCTATTCTGTTTATCATGGCTCCTGTTCTATAGGTAATACCTGAGCCTCCAGGTCCTCCATGAAGTATTAATAAGAAGTTTTTGGATGATACATTACCGAAAATTTGAGCAGCAGTTTGAGCTCCATTTCTTTCTACGTACAAGATATCTTCTGTATTCAAAGGGTCATCTTGTTCGCAAGAACTAAAGCAAATGACAACAGCTAAGAATAAGACACAAGGAAAATTTATAATCAATTTCATTAAGGCTCTTTTTTATTAGGGGAAAATTCGTAGGTAAAACTCAAATTCAAAAATGGAGTGACTCCTGAATTATAACCAATCAAGAATAAATTTTGAAATCCTACAACGAATGCATTGTTTGTATTTCGTTTAAATGATTTGCCTAACTCCAATGCATAGCCTGCATGTAAATACCAATTGCCAGAGATGCCGGGATCTGAAACATTTAGCGCGTTATCAACTTTATAAACTTCAGGTAGGAAGCTTTTACTAAAACCAAGCAATCCTCCTAATCCTCGGAATCTATTTTTTTTGCCGAGTCTACGATTTTGAATTCCATAACTATTGTGCAAAAAGACATGGCTAAATGGATCATAGTGAAAAGCGATTTGGCCTGTAAGCATCCTGTTGATAGGAACAACAGCTGGCGTTCCTTTCTTTAAATGCAGGATTTTTTTTCTGTTGTAAGTTTTTAGTACATACTTGGCATTAGCCGTAGCTCCGGGATTTGCAAAATGGTTTTGCCAATAGCCAAGACCATATCTTAGTGAATTTTCTTCATACTGTCCATGCAATGGATTGCTAAACATGGAAAGGCAAAGAAAAAGTACAAACGTGACTCTCATTTATTGTCTTTATAGAAGATAAACGAAACTAAAGAAGTTTATATTTGCTTATAGATAACTTTATATGAACCTCGAAGATTTCCATACATATTGTCTTTCTAAGAAAGGGGTAACAGAAAGTTTTCCTTTCGATGAGGTAACTTTAGTTTTTAAAGTGATGTCCAAGGTATTCGCTATAACTGGACTGGATAATGAAGTTTTTGAAGTGAACTTAAAATGTGATCCTGAGAAAGCCATCATGCTGAGAGAAGAAAATCCAGATGATATTCGAGCGGGGTTCCATATGAATAAAAAACACTGGAATACGGTTTTATTTGAAGGCAATCTTTCAAATAAGGAATTAAAAGAACTTGTAGATCATTCCTATGATTTAGTGGTTAAAAAATTAAAAAAGTCAGAAAAAGAAGTCTTAGCCAGTTTATAAAATGAAGGTATTAGTCGTGGGTCATGGATTGGCTGGAGCAAACATTGCTTGGGAATGTCATAAAAGACAATTTGATGTTACAATAGTAGATAACTATCAAAAGTATGCAGCTTCATCTGCTGCTGCTGGTTTAATGAATCCCATAACAGGAAGAAAATTTAATAAGACTTGGTTGGCGGAAAAAATATTTCCTTTTGCAAATGAGCGTTATCGTGAATTAGAGGAAGCTTACGCCGCTAGTTTTTTAAAAGAAACCATCATCATACGAGTGTTAACAGATACTGCCTCTGAGAATAATTGGATGGTGAGTAGCAAAGATTCCTATTCGGGTAAGATCATGAAATGGGAACGACATCCTGAAAAATACCATATAGATATGAAAGGGGTCCAGTCAATAGGACTTACAGATAATTGTATGCTTTTAGATATTCCTACTTTTTTACAAGTCTCAAGAAAATTCTATCAAGAAAAGGGGCTGATCAAAGAGAAGGAGTTTGACTATCAAGAGTTGGCATGTGTAGATGATGGTATAATTTATCAATCCGTGAAATATGATAAGGTTATTTTTTGTGAGGGTTACCAAGCTATTAATAACCCTTATTTTCCAAAGGAAGTCTTTGAGCTTGCTAAAGGAGAAGCATTGATAATACATGCTCCAGAGTTGAAAATGGAATATCCCACAAAACATCATTTGTTTTTTAGTCCGCTATCTAATGGGCATTATTGGATTGGAAGTACTTACGAGTGGGATACCCTCAATCCTGATCCATCTGAAAAGAAGCGAGTAAACCTAGAAACAGAATTACAGAAAATTTTGAAGGTGCCTTATAAGGTCATTAAACATCTTTCTGGCATCAGGCCTACGACAAGGGATCGTCGCCCAATTATTGGTAGTTCAAAAAAACATAGCAGTATATACTTCTTCAATGGTTTAGGAACTAAAGGTTCTTCATTAGCTCCCTTTTTTTCTAATCATCTTTTAGAACACTTAGAGGGCCATACAGCTTTAATGCCCGAAGTTGATGCTCAGCGCACGATAGCTAAGTAGCAGCCTTTGTAAAGAAGGCAGTTTATTACATATAATTGAAATGAAGTCCAGAAGTAACAGAAAGTATTCCATTCCTAATTCTCATCTCAAGTCAAATAAATTTAAATTACAGGAATTTACATTATGTAATTTTGGTTTTACATGCATCATAAGAAGCGAAATGTCATAAGCAGTTTTAATTATGAAGAATTTAATCCTTTTGTTGTTGTGCTTGACAGCTATAGCATCATGTTCACAATCCAAAAAATCTACTGACGATTTGAATTATTCTATCAATAATGATACTTATCCAAATGAATGGAAAACCGTTGATTCTTTAGAAAATAAAGAAGGTCTTCCTAAATCAGCTTTGGCTGAAGTGGAGAAGATTTATGATAAGGCCATCAAGGATAATAATGAAGCTCAGCAGATAAAGGCTATTATTTATATTAATAAATACACCTTACGTTTGGAGGAAGATAGTCAGGCAAAAGTGATCAAATTTTTTGAGTCGGAAATTGCAAAATCAGATTTTCCTAAAAAGCAGATATTGCATTCGCTACTTGGTGAAATTTATACACAATATCTCCAGAATAATTATTACAAATTAAGAGATCGAAGCTATTCGACAGCTTCAAGTTCTCCTGATATCAACACGTGGTCTGCCAGAGATTTTATGGCTCATGCAAATGAAAATTATTTGACTTCCATTGCCGATCAAAGACTGAAGGATTATCCTAAAGAAGCCTATCAAGCGATTATTAGACAAGGAAGTGATAAAGAAAATCTAAGACCTGGTTTATATGATTTTTTAGCTCATCGAGCAATTGATCATTTTCAAGTGACGAGGAGTTTTCTAGATGAGCCAGTTAATGCTTTTGTGATGAATGATAAGGCTTATTTTGATGAAGCTGAAGCATTCGTTAATATGAACTTTGAGCATCCAGATAATTTATCTCTAAAGTTACAAGCACTAAAAGTTTTTAAGAATTTGTTGGAAGTTCGCCTGAGCGAGCAAGGAACTCATTTAGACGCTTTGATCCACGCCGATCTGAAAAGATTGCAATTCGTAAACAGTCATTATGTTTTAGGAGATAAAAAAGAATTATACATAAATGCATTAGATCAACTCTTTAAAAAGGCTGAATCAAATAATGCAAAATCTGACATTCAATTTTTAAAGGCATCACAATATTTAGAAAATTGGAATGAAGGGAATGATCAAAAAAATCCAGATCTCATTCTTGCTAGAAATTTATTAAATGATATTCTAAAAAAGTATCCCAATACTACGGCGGCAAATAAAGCACATAATCAATTGCTTTCGATTGAAAATAAAATGCTAAATATTGTTACTGAAAAGGTACATGTGCCGGAAACAAATATCAAGTTAAATGTCCGATACAAAAATATCGATAAGGTATTTTTGAAGTGGATTAAACTGCCAGATGATGCAGTTTTTGCACTGAGGAATTTGCGATCTAAAGATCAAATTAAATATATAAAAAAGGGTGTAGACCTAGCTTCATGGTCTCAAGCTGTTCCCAATCCACAAGATTATAATCAGCACGTAGTTGATATAAAATCTGAGCCTTTATCTAAGGGCGTTTATGCCTTAGCATTTGATTGGAATGAAAACATTCGTTTATCTGAAAATGAAAGAAATTATTTAATTGTTTCTGTTTCTGATCTGGCCATAATTCATGAAAATAATTACAAAGCAAGTAATCAATTATTTGTTGTTCATCGTGAATCAGGAAGGCCGGTCTCTAGTGCCTCAGTAAAGTTTTATAGAAATGAGTATAATAGTCGTAAACGAGTCAATGAATTGATCCTTGATTCAACTGAGCAGAGTGATCAGGATGGAAAGGTTAAAATTCCTAAAAATGACAGAGGAAATTTCACCATTGAGCTTTCAAAAGCTGATGATCTTTTGCAATTTGAACGTGGTATTTATTCTAGGAATCATTATGGCAATCAAGGGGTTGATAGAAGGGTTCATTTTTTTACAGATCGAGCTATATATCGTCCAAATCAAACACTTCACTTTAAAGCCTATGCTATTGAAAAAAAGTTTCAGAGTTATGGAGCAAACATTCTTCCAAATACATCCATAGAAGTAAGCTTATTAGATGCAAATATGCAACTGATCTCAAAGCAAACTTTGAAGACCAATGCGTATGGTACTTGCAATGGATCATTTGAAATTCCTGATGGAAGATTGTTAGGAAATTGGAGCCTACAATCTCAAGTGATTAATGGAAACAAACAGATAAAAGTAGAAGAATATAAAAGACCAAAATTTGAAGTAAATTTTGATGATCAAAAAGAAGAGGCGAGCTTAAATAAAATGGTGAAACTTAGTGGAGAAGCTAAGATGTATGCTGGTGCTGCTTTAGATGGAGCCACTTATACTTATACCATTACTAGGAAAGCATATTATCCTTATCGATATCATTGGTATAGATCGAGTTCATGGTATCCATATAATAGTAACGCTGCTATCATTGATAATGGATCAGGGGTATTGGACAAAAATGGAAAATTTGACCTAGCATTTGAAGCAGTACCCGACCTTTCAATTGACAAAGAAAGAGATCCTTCTTTTATGTATACAGTTGAAATTACTGTAACTGATATTACTGGTGAGACACACGAGAAATCAAAGACCATTCGCCTTGGCTATAAGTCTTTACTATTGTCATCTGATTTACCAGAGCAAGTCTCTAATGAAGCATTAGATTCCATCCTTATTCAAAGCACAAATTTGGATGGAGATTTCTTAGCTGCATCAGGAAACATTACGATTGAAAAATTGAAATCCCCTGACAAAAGCATTAGGCCAAGAATTGGAGGGATTCCTGATCAATTCGTCATGACTCGTGAAGAGCATGATAGATATTTTCCATATGATGTGTACAAAGGAGAAGATCGTTTTGAAAACTGGGAAGTTGATCAAGAGGTATTGAAGCAAAGCTTCAATACGGGAAAAGAGAAGAAAGTGGGTTTGAATAGAAAACTAGATGCGGCTGTTTATAAAGTCACTTTGAAGGCAAAAGACAAAGGTGGTAATGATATAGAATCGATACAATTTGTGAAGATGTATGATCCTGTGAAAATGACCATTCCTGGAGTTCAGATGTTAAGTGATATTGTCTTAGATAAATCTTATGAGCCCGGAGAAGCAGCGTCCATCTTACTCGCTGCATCTGAATCTAATGCACATGTTTTATATAGTGTATACAAACAAACAATTAATCAAGAAGATTCGTGGTTGAACTTGAATAAAAGTAGCCTACAATCTATATCCATTACAGAGGCAGATAGGGGAGGTCTCGGTGTTCAACTAAACTATGTTAGACACAATAGATATTATCACCAATCGATTTTGATTGCAGTACCTTGGTCGAATAAGAAACTACAAACAACATGGACAACATTTAGAGATAAATTACTCCCAGGGCAACAGGAAGAATGGCGATTGAAAATAGCAGGTCCAGTAGGAGAGAAAGTAGGGGCGGAAATGTTGGCTTCTATGTATGATGCTTCGCTTGACGCTATTGTTCCGCATAATTGGTCCTGGAATTTATTTAGCACATTTAATCACAGTGCAAATTGGATGGGTTTAGGTTTTGATCAAGCTCAGCGTTCGCTCTATGAGCAGTTTAATAATTACAAAGATGTAAACGAAGCCTACTTTGATCAACTCAATTGGTTTGGATTTTACATGAGTGGAAATACCCAAGCTTTATATGGGAAAACTTCAGGAGTTACGGTCAGAGGCTCTAGAACAAAGGTGTTTAAATCAAGTGCTCCACCACCTCAAGCTATGGAAAGTGAAGTAATGATGGATGCTGATGCAAGCTTTGAAAATAATGCCAGCGGTGGTGCCATGGATGAAATGGCTGAAGAAGAAAGCGTAGAAGCTGTGGAAGAAATAAACGAAGCAGATCAGTCAGTATCAATAAGAACCAATCTGAATGAAACGGTTTTCTTTTATCCAGAAATTCATACAGATCAGGATGGCAATTTGGAATTGCGGTTTACCATGAATGAGGCTTTGACTAAATGGAAACTACAAACCTTGACTCATACAAAATCACTTCAATATGCCTTTCAGTCAGAGGAGATCATTACACAAAAAGACGTAATGGTGTTTCCTAATCCTCCAAGATTTTTGAGGGAAGGTGACAGGATGATTTTATCAGGGAAAATTTCTAATCTTGCTGATAAAGCCATTAATGGTACGGCAGAATTGAAATTGTTGGATGCAATCACAGATGAGGATTTATCTGCCAACTATCAATTGAAAAATGCTTCTATTCCATTTAATATATTAACAAGTCAGTCAAAAGAAATTGCCTGGGAAATAGATGTCCCAGAGAATATGAATGCCTTGCGTTTTCAAATGATTGCCAAAGCAGGAAAACATAGTGATGGTGAGGAAAATGTGATTCCAGTCTTAAGTAATAGAATGATGGTGACAGAATCGCTCCCTTTAGCAGTTAGGTCTAATGAAACGAAGGACTTTACATTTGAAGCTTTGGCTTCTCAAAATTCTAAAACATTAGATCATCACAAATTCACCCTAGAGTTTTCGTCAAATCCCGTCTGGTATGCCGTTCAAGCCATTCCTTACATGATGGAATATCCATATAAATGTACAGAGCAAATATTTAATCGTTTCTATGCAAATGCATTGGCTTCTCATGTGGCTAATTCAAATCCAAAGATTCAAAGAGTGTTTGATCAATGGAAAGGTACCGATGCCATGCTTTCTAATTTATCAAAGAATCAAGAATTGAAATCCGTTTTATTGGAAGAGACACCTTGGGTCTTGGATGCACAATCTGAAGAAGAGCAAAAGAGAAATATTGCCTTACTATTTGATTTGAATAAGATGGGGAATGAAAAAGCAAAGGCAATAGCTAGCTTGAAAGAAAGACAATTGTCCAATGGTGGCTTTTCATGGTTTCCAGGTGGAAGAGACAGCTGGTATATTACACAATATCTAGTGGAAGGATTTGGACATTTAGAAAAAATGGGTGTGACTCAATCAGGCTCGATAGAAACTCAGGTGCTGCATGATGCAGTGAAGTATATCGATGGTGAGATCATCAGGTATTATAATGAATTGAAAAGACGCAGAGGTGTGAAGATGGATGAGGATCATCTTTCTAGAATGGCGGTTCATTATTTGTATGCAAGATCATTTTATCCACAAGTGCGAAAGCAAAACGGATTGGAGCCCGTCATGGATTATTTTATCAATCAAGCTGAAAAGTACTGGATCAATAAAGGTACCTATCTGCAAGGTATGATTGCACTTAGTGCGCTGCGTGATGGGAATAGAGACCTTGCTCAAAAAATTGTAAAGTCATTGGATGAGAACTCCATGAAGAACGAAGAGCTGGGAATGTATTGGAATTATCAAAGAGGATGGTTTTGGTATCAGCATCCTATCGAAACTCAAGCCTTAATGATTGAGTTGTTTTCTGAAATGGGGAGAGGTGAAGAGGTAGATGAAATGAGAATTTGGTTGTTGAAAAACAAACAAACCAATCGCTGGAAAACTACCAAAGCTACTTCAGCTGCAGTTTATGGTCTATTAGTAAATGGCTCCAATTGGTTTGATGATAATGGCTTAGTTGAAGTTTCTTTGGCCAATAAAAAGATTGCTATAGATGCTTCACAAGTTGAAGTGGGAACTGGGTATTTTAAGGAAACGTGGATGAAGGATGAAGTAAAAGAAAACTTTGCAAAAATTACCGTCAAAAATCCTAATGATCATATCGCTTGGGGAGCTGCTTATTGGCAATATTTTGAAGATCTTGATAAGATCAAAACTTTCGAAGAAACTCCTTTGACCATGACTAGAGAATTGACCAAAGAGGTTGATACGGATCAAGGTAAAGAATTGGTAAATCTCAATGATGGAGCTCAATTGAAACAAGGTGATAAGGTCAAAGTGAAAATCATATTGAAGGTTGATAGAGATATGGAGTTTGTCCATATGAAGGATATGAGAGCTGCGGGTCTTGAGCCCATGAATCCTCTTAGTAGCTATAAGTGGCAAGGAGGCTTAGGGTATTATGAGAGCGCTAAAGATTTGGCAACACATTTCTTTTTTGACAGATTGCCAAAAGGGACCTATGTTTTTGAGTATCCTTTAAGAGCAACACATGCAGGGACATATTCAAATGGTATCAGTAGTATTCAATGTATGTATGCTCCAGAATTTAGTTCTCACTCTGAGGGAATAAAGATTGAGATTCAATAGTTGATTAGAAGTTTACTAAAATATAGCTTATGGTATAGCTTTGAGTTTATTGAATGTAAGTATATAAGCTAAAGCAAGGGGTTTGCTATCCTCTATATTTCAATTGCATACCATAGAGAAAGTTTCTAAGGAATTGATCTAAGCACAATCTATATTGACTTTGACCAGGCTTTCTAAAAAATGCATTGATTTCATGCTTGCTTACTTTGAGATCTGCAAGTTGGAGGATGTTTACCATATCCTCATCTTTAAGTGCAAGGGCAATTTTTATCTTTCTAAGAATCAGATTGTTATTGAGTGTCTTTTCTGGCTTGGGTTGTGCACCTTCTCGTTTTCCTCTTTTCAAATTAATAAAGCCATTAAGAAATGTTGCTAACATCTTATCATGTAGGGAATTGAAATTTTCATCGTCATCAGACTTTAACCAATTGCAAACTTGTTCTCTTGATACGCTTTGATCAGCTTGAGCAAAAATTTCAATCATTTGATCATCGGTATAATCAAATGTATATCTGATTTTTCTCAATACATCATTGTTATTCATTTACAAAGATGTCTAATAATTATTAATTGCAACCTATCAATTGTGTAGTAAATACACCTCCTTGATCTACAGTAAAACCTGGGTCTAATTGAATAAAGTTTCCTGCCTGGAAGATGGTGCTATTACCACTAATAACAGTGCCTGTAGAATAGACTGCTTGATCAGCTTCATACAAGGTATTTGGAATAGGATTTTCGTCAACATGAAGTGTGCCTTCGCATATGGCACCAGTGAAATAATCCTTAGCGCAATTAAAAGCGTCGATACCAACTTCGATTCCCATCAGTCGACCAGGAATATCATCTACAGGAGGGTGAATGCCTCCCCAAATTCGAGATAAGCTACATTGGTCAGATGCATCGTAATAAGTTGCCCATTGTAATCTCACGGTATCACTAGGTCCTTCTTCAAATACAAGGAATTCATTTTTTGGACAAACAAATTCACCCATTCCACCTGGGAAAAAAGCATCACCAGTAAGTAAGGTCATTACTTCAGCTGCCGCTCTTGAAAAGGTTGAATGTCCAGAAACATAACCAGCAAATGGAGGGGTAACAAATGTGGGTCTTTGATAAGGGAACCAATAATCTGAAATGATCCAATCAACACCAGCCATATCTACAGCTGGATCAGTAATATAACCTGGACCTCTCCAAGTCTTAAATTTTATTTTGCCTACGAAGAAGTCTTGAAAGCCTGCAAGTGGATCGCCAGTTTCTATTAATTCTACATAGCCTGTATCAAGAGGGATACCTCCAATGTGATAAGAGTTTGCTGTAGGATCAGAACTTTGTCCTAATTCTGCCATGGCTCTAAGGGAAGAAACAGGTCTAATATAATCATACCAACCTTTGCAACCCCATGCAGTAATGGCTGCATCATGCATTGCTCCACCCATCATGAAATAAGATTTTACATCCCACTCTAAATCGTTTATAACATTGCCAGTTCCTTCAAATTTCTTTACAAATTGAGGGTGGTCATTCACATAATTGAGGATGGTAAACCAATGTCCTGGAGGTGTCTCTGAATCTGGACCATCTGCCCAAAATTCTGCAAGAACTCTTGCATAGTCACCTCTAAGGCAATTCTGTGCAGGATAAGGGGCACTAGTGATAGGATTCATGCTATGGCCTGGACTATTATCCCCTCCATTGTCCTCATCGTAAAAGTTTTTCATTCCAGCTACTGTAGTAGGATAGGAACTTATATTACCAATACTTGCAGGTGATATATCCCAAACTACTTGATCAGCAGTATCCAGATGGGAACCCCATTTTGTGACAAGCTTATGAGCCCATTTGTAATCATCTGAGGCAGTACCACCATTTAGTGTATCAATTTCAGGTGGAAGACCTGGGTCATGATAAACGTGATAATCAAAGCCATCCCTTGTATAAGTTGTTTTGTCTGCGTCGCTTAAGCAGAAAGGATATACTTGACCCCATTCAGGACTTAAAAAGTCTGGTGTCGCACCAGGAATCACATTGCCACTTTGATCAATAAAAACATCAAGTGTAAGTGGCTGCCATCTATTCAGATCATCAATATCAGGATTGCCTGGTAAATCCATTACTAAAGGATCATTTACTGGTGTGTATGAAGTGTTCCCGTAATCATTTGCTTCATTACTTCCATCCAATAAGCCAAAGTTGTATATCTCTTGGGCTAAATAATTTCCTAGCGATGAGGCTTTATTTGTAATGTGATAGTCAGTACTAGTGTCTGTAATATCATAGCCTAATTGTGCCATGTATGCATCATACAAAGGATACAAATTAATGGCTGCATTTAGACCTGTAAATCTTAATTTTAATAGACGATATACTGCGAAACTCATGGCTTCTTCCTGAAAAGCTTCAGTTCCTCCAGGAGGAATTGTTATTCCTTTCCAATCAATAAAATATCCATTTCGACTTTGACCTAAAAAATAAGGGACTGCTACTGGATCAGCAATAGCCCAAGCATCATACATGGCTGCCGAACAATGAAATAAATTTCTTGCATGTACAGTGGGTCTTGCAAAATCATTTCTAATGGATGTAAGTAAAAGTTCGTTCCATTCTCTTGCTACAGAATGTTGGGCATTGAGCATGCTGGGAGCGATACTTATACACACTATAAAAATAGTTGTAAATAAGTTTTTCATATTTGTGGATATTAAAACAATTGCGCTAAACTATTAAGATTTAAGTACTTATAAAAATTAATGTCGGAATTATGACGTTTTAAATTGGCTTGATCCCCATATTTGATGAACTAAGTTTTATAAAAGATCAGCTTACTTACGATTGATATTTATTAAAAAAATAGATAAGTAATACTAGGTATTTGCTATTCCGTGTCTTAGGAGCCTTTTACTTACCATTTTATAATTGGTTTTTCTGCTATTTAAATTATCGCGTACTCCATCGAATTTATTTTGAAAATGCTGGTTCACTTGCTTGCTCTTTTTCCAAATTGAAATAAAAATAGAGTGTCAAAATTAGCGAGACGATTAAATATATGCCCACAACCATATTCCCTGCTGGTATATAGCTTTCTATAAAAAACCAATTAGTACTGTTGTACAAGAAAAATAATCCTAGTCCACATTTAATGAATTCGAAAACAACAGCTAAAATATTTTTATCCATTAAACTTGTGTAAGCGAATATTCCAACAAAAATAAAAAGACTAAAATTGATCAATTCGAGGTAGCTATAATTTGCAATTTGAAAAAGTAATAGCAATACAAAACCATTAAAGATAATGAATTGAATCCATGTCCAAATCTTCAAATTCATAGATAATTGTGGTCGATATTTAATTTGCTTGGTAGGATCATTTGTAATCGTGATTGGATATTTTTCATTCACATCTACTGGTCTCCAACCAGTGGGCATATACCAGATCCTCAATTTATCCCACCAACTTTGTGCACGCCATGCATCTTTTGTTAACTGCCAGAGGTGTTGAAAATTTATCAATACGGGATTATATGTTGATACAGCTTTCTTAACGCCATAGACTGGAGGCTCCGATGTTAATTCTTCTTGAAAGGTGCCAAAGATTTTGTCCCAAACAATAAAAATAGCGGCTAGGTTTTTATCTAAATATATGTCATTGATCGCATGATGGACTCTGTGATGCGAAGGAGTAACTAATATGTTTTCTAAAAATCCTAAGTTTTTTATAAGTTTCGTATGGTACCAAAATTGCGCAAATAGATGAAGCGGTGCAATAACCGCAATTACCTCTCCAGGCACTCCAATCAAGGCTAAAGGGATGTATAAGAAGAAATATATTCCAATGATATCTCCAATCGGTTGCCTTAATGCGCAAGCTAGATTAAATTCTTCACTGCTATGATGGACAATGTGCCTATTCCAAAATAAATTGATCGCATGATTAAATCTATGTGACCAATAACTCGCAAAATCAATCCCAATGAAAGCCGAAATGTACAGAAACAGATTTGATTGAATATCAAAGATGGCTAGATGTTTATGCAAGAAGGAGTAGCTTACGATGACAACTGTCAATCCCAATATACTTTTTAAAGTATTGGTCATACCACTACTTAAACTTGAAATGGTATCCATGTCATGATAGACTTCGACAGCTTTCCATTTTGCTGCAAGGGCTTCAATAGCAATCAATCCAAAAAAGAATGGGATTGCATATCCGAGTACAATTGCATAAGTCTCCAAAGGCCGAAAGTTTTACTAAATGTAAAGCCAAAAAACCAAAAAGCCAAAAATCAAACAAGCATCTGAAAAAGGGTCTCTTTGTCATTTAGTGTGGTATAGTCAATACTAAAAGCATTCATACGTTCAATGAGTTCTTCGTATTTATCTTTATGCTTTAATTGTATCCCTACAAGCGCGGGGCCTGATTCACGAGAAGTTTTTTTAGTATACCGAAACTGGGTGATGTCATCTTCAGGTCCTAGAACATTATTCAGAAATTCCTTTAATGCGCCTGCTCTTTGTGGAAAGCGGATGAGGAAGTAATGTTTTAGTCCTTCAAATAGGAGTGATCGCTCCATGATCTCTTCTGTTCTAGTGATATCATTATTACCACCACTTACCAGACATACAATATTTTTTCCTTTAATTTCAGACTTGTAACTATCTAAAGAAGCAATCGTCAGTGCGCCTGCTGGTTCGACGACAATACCTTCTTCATTGTAAAGTGAAAGTATTTGGCTGCAAATTTTGCCCTCAGGCACGGTAGTCACCTCAGTTAAAACCTCTTTACAGATACTTAAACACTTTGCCCCAACTTGTTTGACAGCTGCACCATCTACGAAAGCATCAATCTTGTCAAGATTTATTAACTGATTTTTTTGAATAGAATACTTCATGGCTGGTGCACCAGCTGGTTCAACACCAATGACTTTGGTGTTTGGACTCTTTTCATTAAAGTAAGATCCAACACCAGATGCTAGTCCACCACCACCAATTCCTAAGAATAAATAGTCAATAGGGAAGTTGGCATCTTCAAAAATTTCTAATCCAACTGTACCCTGTCCTGTGATGACATCTATGTCATCGAAAGGGTGAACAAATTGGATTTGATGTTTTACAGAATAATCAATAGCGTGTTTATAGCATTGATCAAAATTATCTCCTATGATCACCAGTTCAACAAAACGCTTTCCAAACAATTTGACCTTCTCAATTTTCTGTTTGGGTGTCGTACTTGGCATATAAATTTTAGCGGGTATTTCTAAAAGTTTACTTGCCATTGCGACACCTTGAGCATGATTGCCTGCACTAGCACAAATAACTCCGTTTTGTAGAACATCTGCACTTAGACCTTGCATTTTGTAATAGGCACCTCTTATTTTATAGGAGCGCACCACTTGGAGGTCTTCTCTTTTTAAGTAAACATTGCAGTCATACTTATCACTTAGTCCAGGACTCAGGATTAAAGGAGTTCTGACTGCAATGTTTTTTAAAACTTTGGAAGCCTGTTCAATGTGTTCAGGTTGAAGTATGCGTGCTGTAGAAGGTTGCATTACTTATTTTCAGGTCTCAAACTTCTAACTGTTTTTCCTGCTCTCCACATTTCGGAATCTCTCAATTCTTTTAATTCCTCTTCTAATTTTTCACGATAGTCTTCTTTGCTATTACTGTCTATAGACAACTGTGCCTCGTGACCTTCAGCTACGCTATCATATAATTCTTCAAAAACGGGAAGGGTAGCATCTCTAAATTTTTTCCACCAATCTAAGGCACCTCTCTGTGCAGTTGTAGAACAATTGGCATACATCCAATCCATTCCATTTTCAGCTACCAATGGATATAAACTTTGTGTAGCTTCTTCTACAGTTTCATTGAATGCTTCAGAAGGGGAGTGACCCTTAGCTCTTAATACTTGATATTGAGCTGCAAATAATCCTTGGATGGCTCCCATAAGTGTTCCGCGCTCTCCAGTCAAATCACTGTAAACTTCTTTTTTGAAAGAGGTTTCAAATAGATATCCAGAACCCACACCTATACCTAAAGCAGAAACACGTTCTTTGGCTTTGCCAGTTGCATCTTGGAATATGGCAAATGATGAATTGAGTCCTCTCCCAGCAAGAAACATTCTTCTTAGACTGGTTCCAGAGCCTTTAGGAGCTACTAAAAAAACATCAACACCTTCTGGAGGAATGATGCCCGTTCTTTCTTTGTAAGTAATGCCGAATCCATGAGAGAAATATAAAGCATCCCCTGGTTTAAGTCTTTCTTTTATCGTTGGCCACATCGCAATTTGTGCTGCGTCAGAAAGTAAGTAACAAATGATAGAAGCTTTCTCTGCAGCTTCCTCAATGCTAAATAAGCTCTCACCTGGAACAAAACCATCTGCGATAGCTTTATCATAAGATTTGGAAGGACTGCGCTGCCCAACGATTACATTGATGCCATTGTCTTTTAAATTTAAAGCTTGGCCAGGACCTTGTACGCCATAGCCAATTACAGCTATGGTTTCTTCTTTTAAAACATCTTGAGCTTTGCTCAATGGAAATTCTTCACGGGTTACAACGTCTTCTTCGACGCCACCAAAAACTAACTTTGCCATATTCTATTTTCTATTAAATTAATTTGATTTTGAACTATGTATACCTAATGTTTGTAAATACGCGTTGAGTTGTTCCATAGGTTTTGTTACTGCTACTCTTCCTGATCTCACAAATTCGTATATACCTATTTTCTTTAATTCATTGAAAAGCGCCTCTGTCTCAAGCTCAAATCCAGTCTTTTCGATAACTGTATATTTTTTTTCAATGCATAGAATTCTTGCATTATGTTTTCTTATTAAACGTTCTACGGAATCGCCATCAGCAAATACTTCAGTTGGTACCTTGTATAATGCAATCTCTTGATAAACCAATTCATCGCTTGTATAATAAAATGCTTTTAGCACATCAACTTGCTTGTCTAACTGAGCAACAATTTTTTTTGCTTGATCTTCTGTCGATTCAATCACAATGGTAAATCGATGAATGCCTTCCATAGATGATGGGGAGACCGTTAGACTATCGATGTTTTGATGTCTTCTAGTGAATACCGCAACAACTCTTGATAAAAGACCTGTTTGGTTTTCTGTAAATACAGAGAGTGTGTATTGTTGTGTTTTCATTATTCTAAAGTTATTTCTGAAACGGATTTACCACTTGCAATCATAGGAAAGACATTGTCCTCTTTCTTTACTCGAACATGCAATAAGTAAGGGCCTTCATAAGCAATCGTCCGATCAAGTGCTTTTGACAGATCTTTATATTCGGATACTTCCTCTCCATCCACGCCAAACCCTTCTGCAATTTTTATAAAATTTGGATTTTGTAAAGCTACTTCCGAATAGCGCTTATCAAAAAACAACTGTTGCCATTGTCTAACCATACCCAAATATTCATTGTCTAAAAGAATAATTTTGACAGCAACATTCCATTGGCTTAACATGCCCAACTCTTGAATGGTCATCTGAAATCCACCATCTCCAATTATGGCAAATACTTCTTTTTCTGGCTTGGCTAACTTTGCACCAAAAGCAGCAGGTAATCCATAGCCCATTGTGCCAGCACCACCAGAACTTACCCATTGGTTGGTGTCTTCATAGCTATAATATCTAGCTGCAATCATTTGATGCTGACCTACATCTGTTGCGATAATTGCTTTTCCTTTGGTTTTGTCTGAGAGCATTTTAATGACTTGAGCCATTTTTATTTCTCCAGATTTTTCTTTGGCGAAGTCTTTCTTGATTACTTTCTGTAATTCTATTTTTTCACATTTGGCAAACTTTTTAAGCCAAGTGGGGTAGGTTTTCTTTTTTACAAGGGGTAGCAGTTTTTGCAAGGCTTCTTTTGCATCAGCATGAATGGCTACATCAGTTTTTACATTCTTATCTATTTCTGATTGATCAATTTCAATATGGATCACCTTAGCTTGTTTAGCATAACGAGATAGGTCGCCTGTCACTCTATCATCAAAGCGCATACCTATGGCAATCAAAACATCGCACTCATTAGTTAAAATATTTGGACCATAATTTCCATGCATGCCTAGCATTCCTTTGTGTAATGGGTGAGTTGATGGAATGGATGACAATCCATGGATGGTGCATGCAAGTGGAATGCCTGATTTTTCTACAAATTTTTTAAAGGCTTCTTGTGCATGAGCAATTTGAATTCCATGGCCTGCTAAGATTAATGGCTTTTTACAATTATTGATCAACGCAGCTGCATCCTTTAATTTTTGATTATTAATTTTTGGTACAGGATGATAAGATCGTATGGTAGCTTGCTTGTCGTATTTGAATGTAAATTTTTCAATTTGAGCATTCTTAGTAATATCAATGACAACGGGTCCTGGTCTTCCTGAATTAGCTATGTGGAAGGCTTTTTTGAAAACTTCTGGAATTTCAGATGCATGAGTGATTTGATAATTCCATTTAGTGATCGGCATGGTGCATCCAATTACATCTGTTTCTTGAAATGCATCCGTTCCAAGCACATGGGCGAATACTTGCCCAGTGATGCACACTAGTGGAACTGAATCCATGAGTGCGTCACAAAGCCCGGTCATAAGATTGGTAGCTCCTGGACCAGAAGTAGCCATGCAAACACCCGTTTTTCTTGTAACCCTAGCATATCCTTCAGCAGCATGAATGGCACCTTGCTCATGACGAGGAAGTATATGTTTTAGTTTTTTTCTGTAATCATACAAAGCATCATATACAGGCATGATGGCACCACCTGGATATCCAAAGATGACCTCTGTTTGCTCTTTGATTAGGCATTTAAGTATGGCTTCGGCACCACTTATTTGCTTTGGCATAGCTATTTTACTTCTGTTCTTAGACTTCGATTTTGCTTTTGCTTGCGGCATAATTCAATTTTAAAACTCATCAGTAACACATCCTTCACTTGCGGATGAAACAGTATGATAGTATTTTTTTAATATTCCATTAGTAAAACTCTTTTCAGGTTTTAGCCAGGCTGTTTTTCTTTTCTGTAATTCTTCTTCAGTAAGATCTACACTCAATGTATTGTTGTCTGCATCGATGGTTATAATGTCACCATCTTCAATAAAAGCCAACATTCCTCCTGTTTCAGCTTCAGGGCAAATATGCCCTACCACAAATCCATGCGTTCCTCCAGAAAACCTTCCGTCAGTTATCAATGCCACTTTCTTGCCAAGTCCTGCACCCATGATGAGGGAAGTCGGTTTTAACATTTCTGGCATACCGGGTGCACCTTTAGGTCCAGAGTACCTAATGACAATAACTTCCCCTTCTTTGATTTCATTATTTAGAATGGCTTCATTTGTAGCAGCTTCACCGTTAAAGACTTTGGCAGGGCCAGAAAACACCAATCCTTCTTTTCCTGTAATTTTTGCTACACATCCTTCCTTAGCTAAATTTCCATATAAGATTTGTAAATGGCCACTTGCTTTTAAGGGTGCGCTAGTAGGATGAATAATCTGCTGAGCTTCTTTTAAGTCAGGAACATCTGCTAAATTTTCTTCAACAGTTTTGCCAGTTACAGTTAAACAACTGCCATCTAATAAATCTTGTTTTAACATATACTTCATGACCGCTGGAACACCACCTATCTTATGTAAATCTTCCATTACGTATTTTCCACTAGGCTTTAAATCAGAAAGAAATGGCGTTTCATCACTAATTCTTTGGAAGTCATCAAGGTTCAATTTTACATTAGCAGCTTTTGCCATAGCAATCATATGTAAGACCGCATTTGTTGAGCCTCCTAAGACCATGATGATTCTTAAAGCATTTTCAAATGAGGCTTTTGATAAAATATCAGATGGAAGTATATTTTGTTCCATCAAGTGTCGAATTGCGCTTGCAGCTCTTTCAGCTTCATCAGCTTTTTCAATACTTGCTGCAGGTAAAGAAGAATTAAAGGGAAGGCTCATTCCTAGAGCTTCAATAGCAGAAGCCATAGTATTAGCCGTATACATTCCTCCACAAGCGCCAGCTCCTGGACATGCATTTTTTACGATTGCTTTAAATTCTTCTTGGGCAATTTCTCCTGCGGTTTTTTTGCCAAGTGCTTCAAAGGCTGAAACAATATCTAAATCTTGGCCTTTGTAGTTTCCTGGTGCAATAGTTCCTCCATAGACTAATATCGAAGGTCTGTTTAATCTTCCAATTGCCATCATGGCTCCAGGCATATTTTTATCACATCCAACTACCGTTAATAATCCATCGTACCATTGCGCATTCATCACAGTTTCAATAGAATCGGCAATAATATCTCTAGAAGGTAGGGAAAAACGCATGCCCTTTGTACCCATTGACATTCCATCACTAACTCCAATTGTATGGAAAATCAAACCTATGAGTGATTGATTATCTACTTCTCTTTTAATTTGACTTGCAAGAAAATTAAGATGCATATTACAAGGATTTCCTTGCCATCCAGTGCTCGCAATTCCAACTTGAGCTTTCTTTAGGTCCTCAGTATCTAGTCCAATAGCATGAAGCATCGCTTGAGCACCCGGTTGTGTGTCATCCTGAGTAATCGTCTTGCTGTATTTGTTTAAATCTTTGTCCATAGTTCAAAAAAAAAAAGCTTTTCTCATGGAGAAAAGCTTTTAAATTATTTTATAATAAAGTCTCCTTTGGTCAAGTGTGTACCACGATAATAATAATGACTACTAGAGAAATAATATTTAACATTTGTAAAAATTGAATTGCTAATATGAATGCTTTTATGTTTAAAACAAAGCATTCGATGAATTTTTTCAAAAGTTGGGTGAATTATGCGCTACACCAAGATAGTTGAATTACCATCCTCTTCTTCTTTGATTGCGAACATAATCTGCTCTCAAACTCAATCTAACTCCAAAATTGTTTTGATTAAAATTAAACGCTTGATCTTGAAAATCTGCATTCAAATATCTAAGCCATCTAAAATAGGGAGTAATGGTTAATAATTTTGAAACACCAAAATCAAAGCCTACTCCAGCTCCTGCAATAAACCAAAAATGTTCATCATTTATTGGAGTTGTGATGTCTTCTCCTCTGGTTCTTAAATTTCCATAATCAATACCAGGGTGTAAACTGATGAAAAAACCTTTCTTTAGAAATTCTCCATCTTTATCAAATGTGGGGCATTCGCAATCATTTAAAAAATCCAAAGGATAAATATTGGTATTAAATTTAAATTGGAAACTTGATGCTTGTAATGCAGGAAGCTTTTCTGATCTCGTATCCAACTCTCTTTGATAACTGAGTTCAGGAGTGAATTCTAATCTATGGTTTTTTAGTCTAAACCAATAATCAACTCCTACACCAGCACCCATAGTAAAGGCATCATAAAGATTGTCTTGACTTAACTGAGGATCCTTATCTGATATTCTATTTGTATGAAAACTTGTATTAATGGCTACCTGGCCAGACAATTGAAAAGTGAAAATTGCAATTATCGTCAGTGCAAGAAGGGTTTTACTATTTTTCATAATTCCAAAACGATATTATTAGTCAATCTATTATCTAAGCATTATTAAAGAATTATCTTTGTTCCACTTTGAAGACGAAACAACATAAAGTTAATGTAATAACCTTGGGATGCGCAAAAAATATTGTTGATTCTGAGAATATTGTAGCGCAATTGCAAGCGAATAAGATCGATGCAGAACACGAGCATTCTGCGATGGAACCAGAAGTTGTCATTATTAATACTTGTGGGTTTATTGATAAAGCAAAAGAAGAATCGATTAATACGATCTTGGATTATGCAGATGAAAAAAGGCAAGGGAATATAGAGAAGCTCTATGTTACAGGCTGCCTTTCTCAGCGCTATAAGGATAATCTTGAGGAAGAAATACCAGAGGTAGATGCATTTTTTGGAACCATGGAATTACCCTCCTTACTACAGAAGTTTGAGGCGGACTATAAACATGAATTGATAGGGCAAAGAAGTTTAATTACACCTGAGCATTATGCTTATTTAAAGATTTCTGAAGGTTGTAATAGAACCTGCTCATTTTGTGCAATTCCTCTAATGCGTGGTAAACACATATCAAGAACCATTGAATCATTAGTGGAAGAAGCAAAACTTCTTGCGGCTAAAGGTGTTAGAGAGTTAATGCTTATTGCTCAGGAGTTAACTTATTACGGTTTGGACATCTATAAAAAGAGATCTTTAGCTGAATTGCTTGAGAAACTTTCAGAGGTGGATGGCATAGAATGGATAAGGTTACATTATGCTTACCCTTCAAAGTTTCCTACAGATCTTTTTGATGTGATGGCAGCTAATGATAAAATTTGTAATTATCTAGACATGCCACTTCAGCACGCTAATAATGATATTCTAAAGAGAATGAAGCGCCAAATTACTATGGAAGAAACCATGGAGCTTATTCAGCATGCTAGAAATACCGTTAAAGATATCGCCATTAGGACCACTTTTATGGTGGGTTTTCCTGGAGAAACAGAAGCTGAGTTTGAATCTCTTTGTGCGTTTGTAAGAAAAATGGAATTTGAAAGACTTGGTGTTTTTGAATATTCACATGAAGAAAATACCAGTGCACATGAATTGGTTGATGATGTACCACAAGAAGTGAAAATCGAGCGTAAAGCGCGTTTAATGAATATTCAAAATGAAATTTCGCTCAGAAAAAATCAAAAAAAGATAGATCAAACATTTAAAGTTTTAATAGATCGGAAGGAAGGTGATTACTTTTATGGACGCACAGAATATGATTCACCAGAAGTTGATAATGAAGTCTTAATTAATGCCAAAGAGCATTTTTTAAGAGTTGGAGATTTTGTCAAAGTAAAAATAGAAGATGCAGAAGCTTACGATCTTTTTGCATCACCAATATGATTAATAACGAAAAATTATCCTTACTTAAAAGTCCCTATAGCCCTTTTGTTCAATTAGGTGTAGTCTTCACTTTGATGATGCTATTTTTAATTGGACATCGCCTTTTTGGTGGTGCAGAGCGAGATCCTTTAACTGCTTGGTGGATCGCTGGAAGTTTTGTTTTGTTCTTTGCTTTTTTTAATGCGATCATTGGTTTGGCTACAAAAGCTAAGGGTAAATATCAGATTTTTTCCATTCCAGCATTTCTTGGTATTGTATTACTTTCTGCAATAGCAGCTGAATTATTTTCAGGTGTGAGTATACATGATGCTGGATCTTATCGTTGGATATTTATAGTAATAGCAATTGTTTATTTAGTTTTTCTTGCAATTACAAATTTGATGAGAACCATAATTGAAATTGCTATTGATCAGGATAAAAAATTAAGGAATGAAGAATAAAATTGTAATCAACACACTTACCCTATTTATCAGTTTAGTCACACTCAATTCTTGTACCAGTCAAAATTCAAAACTGAGCCACCAGGATCAAAAAGCGGCACCTGTGGTTGTTCAAAAACCCATCACCAAAATTTCGAAAACAAAAGAAGAGTGGAGTCAGCAGCTGAATGAACAGGAATTTTATGTTTTGAGAGAAAAAGGTACAGAACGTCCTTGGACAGGTGATTTGTTAAAAAACAAAGAACGTGGTATCTATACCTGTGCTGCTTGTCAATTGCCTTTGTTCAATTCAGGAACTAAGTTTGAGTCTGGAACTGGCTGGCCAAGTTTTTATGATGCGATAGATAAAGACGTAGTCATTGAGCATGAGGATAACACTTATGGTATGAGCAGGGTAGAAGTCGTCTGTGGAAGATGCGATGGACATTTAGGCCACGTATTTGATGATGGACCTAAGCCAACTGGTCTTCGTTATTGTATTAATTCAGTTTCTTTAGATTTTGAAAAGACAGATCCTTAATTAAGAATATAATTTTCTAACTGAGCTTAACGCAAAAGTAGCACATCACCTTTCTTGAACAAATTTGGGACTACATTGCCTTTACAGTCAATGATATCAGCTTGATAGAACCAAACGTATGTGTCGACAGGCATCTCTTGCCCATTGAAAGTACCATCCCATTCTGCATTTTCATCGGTTGTTTCAAAAACCTTATTACCCCAACGATCATAAATGTAAAATTCGAAGGAGTTTATTTCGCCTCCTGTTAAAATCTTTAGTGTTGGATCTGAATCGCTGTCAGGTGCAAACATATTGGGTATATCAATAGTTGCAGATCCAGATGAAAGGTCTATTATGGTAAATTCTTCTCGAACGGTTTCGCAGCCATTTGAAATTTCCACCCATTCTTCTCCAGATTGTGTGTCGGATAGTGAGTATTGTGCAATCGGGTCATTTTCAAAATTACTCCACAAATATTCTAGAGGACCATCATAAACAATACTCGCGTCAATTGAGATAATCTCACTCTCACCGCATAGGGTATATTCATCTTCTATTTCAAAAATAATAGGGTCAAGTTCTTCAATTAGGATGGTTTCAATTTTTGAGCATCCCACAGCATCAACGATTCTTAATTCATAAATTCCTGGTGCAAGATTTTCAAATAAAGGTATTAATGTTGGAGGCTCATTTTCTAAAATGTATTGAATAGGAGCGGCGCCTCCGAATACCTGTGTAATCCTTATTTCACCACTATTGGCAGATTCACAACTTGGTGCTGTTTCAAAATCAAATGATATTTCTTCAAAGTCATTTACAACAACAGAGTCCATTTTGGAGCAAGCATTGTTAATATTTTCTACAGTTAAATAGTATACCCCTGGATCAGCTACCAATGGATTTACTTGTGAACTTGAAAATCCAAATGGACCTGTCCACATAAAGCTGAATACTGAGATGTCACCGTCAATCTCAGGTTGAAGATTAACATTAAAGGTGGTGCAATTGATATATAAATCATCGCCCGCATTTACATTTGGAATGTCATTATTAATCGTAACGGTCATGTTGCTATTGGAAGAGCATAAATTTACTGTATCTAAAACTTGGAGTGTATAGTTTCCTGCTTGGTTTACTAAAGGAGTTATGTCATTTACATTGCTGCTGTCAATACCTGGCCCAGTCCAAGTGTATATAATATTTGGACCACTCTGGGAACCAGAACCATTAATCAAAACAAAACTCTGACCACAATCTAATACAAGATCTTCACCAGCATCAGCAATAGGAACTTCATTATCCGAACTCACAATAACGGAGTCGATGCTAATACAGCCATTCATTAGATTTTTTGCTTCGAGGTAATAGCTTCCAGCTATATTGACAACTGGGTCTGTGCTAGTGGCATTCGAAGCATTGATCCCAGGGCCAGACCACATGAATTCAATTGAGCCTGATGAAAAATCTATACTACCGTCTAGTACTACATTTTGAATTTGACAAGTTATAATTTGTGCTGGGCCTGCATCTATTAAGGGCGCATCTAAATCTTCTGTAACGGCTAGTGGGTCTGAGACAGAACAATTAAATTCATTGTCTCTAACAACGAAAAAGTACAAGCCTGGATCTGTAATTAAAAGAGTTTGACCAGGAACATTTCCAGTGGGGGTTTGCCAAAATATTTCATAATTAGGATTGTTTGGACCATAGTTTCCTTCAACAGTAAATTGTGTGCTGTCGCAATTTAATACAAGGTCACTACCTGCAGATACAAAAGGTGAAGCTGCAACATTTACATTTGCTTGTAATACTTTTGAGCAACCATCCTTTGTTACGGTGACATTATAATTCGTTGATCCAAGTGGTGGGCACACATTAATAATTTGTGTAGTGTCTCCCGTGCTCCATTGATAAGAACCTGAAGTGTTTACTTCTAAATCAACACAATCACCATCACATAAAGAAAATGACTCTGCTACAATATTTACGTTTTCTAAATCCACAATACTTACCAATTGAAAAGCTTCTTGTTCACAACCATTTTCACTCGTAACAGTCACACCATAAATCCCACCATCCGACAATGCAATACATTGAGTTGTCGCTGAGTTGGACCATTCATAAGAGTCAAATTCCGGTTCGATGCACAGTGAGGCAGAAGCATTATCACAAATTAGTGTGTCGCCAACAAAATTGAAACTTGGTGCTGGAAGGATGGTGAGTGTAAATGGACTTTCTTGATAAAATGGAATGTTAGGTGGCTCGATGTTGTAAGGAACCGACTTATTATATCCACACTGAAAACAGTCTGGGTCAATTAGCCTTTTCCTCCTTATTTCTGTATAGGTTTCTGTCGACCATTTTTCTTTCCAAACAAGTGTAATCTGGAGTGTATCAAGAGGATTTATTAAAGTGCCATTATCTATTTCATAAAATTCTATTTGCACATTATTAGGTCCGAAATAATTGCTCCCTGTAAGAAAATGAATCCAAAGAGAATCACCATTATATGAAATTACACTTGTATCAGATAGAGGGATGTCTACACCATTGTCTACTACATTCCAACATCCACCTTCTCGTATAGGTAGATCATAATAAATGGTGTCAAATATTAATTCGAGGCATTCTGCTGGCTGAGGAAAACAAGTTTCCGGACTTGGACATTGCCCATTTAAATTTTGGTTATTGCTTTGGAAAATAGAATCTGTGTAACTAATTAGATCAAAATTGCCATTATAATTAAAGCTATCTTGATTAAAAATTTGACTGTCACTTAGACTCCCTGAATAAGAAGTGCTATCATAATTATATTGGTCTACTTCACATCCATCGACAACAAAATTGCCAAAATTTGAGGTGAAAATTTGTGATTGACAAGTTATCGCCCAATCCAAGGTCCATTTCTCACTAGGTGCATTCAACCCATTTAGTAAAACTGAAGGTCCACAAAGTGTTTCATCTTGGTAATAACTAATGGGATTGTAATTCAAATTATAAGATACCTCGTTTAAAATGTCTCGCTTATCTTGGGAATAGAAATCAATTTGAATGGTATCAGTATCATTACAATTTCCGCCTGATACAGAATAACTGAAAAAGTAAGAACCACAAGCTCCAACATTGGCTTTAATTATATTTAAGCCAATTAAATTCGTTTCAACTGGGCCATCGCTTAAATCACAAAGAAATTCCCATGTGCCTCCATTTGGGGAAGCCGTAATTAAAGTTTCATATCCACAGATAAGTGTATCCTGATCGTTAAAGCTGATACAGTCTTGTCCGAATAAGGCAAGTGGGGTAAAAAAAGCCAATAAGAATTTGTACAATTTCACCATAGTGTGAAGATATTAATTAGCCAAGAAGCATTTTCTATTATTTAGAATTATTTCAACGGGCAGAGGGGAGAAAATTTTAAGCTGTATTCAATATTAGTATTTCATTCAGGCTATTAACGTTTATAAAACATCAAATGCAGCTAACAAATTGTTAATTAATATTTTGGGGGATTCTAAGCCAATAGAAAATCTAATGACTCTCCAATCAAATGGGGGTGTTTCTTTCCCCGGAATATCATGAAGGCAAATGCTTGGAAACATTAAAGACTCATGTCCACCCCAAGAAACAGCAATTAGAAATAGATCCAATCGCTGGATCATCTTTTCTAAGGCTGATTTATCATCAGTTTCAAAAATAATTGTAAATAATCCTCCTGTCCCTGACATTTGTTTTTTAGCTAATTCATATTGAGGGAAGTCTGGATCAAACGGAAAGTAAATTTCTCGTATTGACTTATGATGTTTAATAGCTTCAAAAACTTCAATAGTGGAGTTATTAATTCGCTCCATTCTTAGTGGTAAGGTCCTTAAACCACGAATGACCAAAGCAGCGTCAAATGGTGAGATTATAGCGCCTAAGGTCATATACTCATTGTGAAATATTTGATTGATTATTTTTTTAGAAGCACAAACAATCCCTACTACTACATCGCTATGTCCATTGATATACTTTGTGCCTGAATGGATAGTGACATCGATACCATGATCTGCTGGATTTTGAAAAATTGGAGAGCAATAAGAATTATCTATCATGCTGATTGCACCATGTTCTTTAGCAATGGCTGCGCACTCAGATAAATCTTGAATCCCATAGTAAAATGTATTAGGACTTTCTAAGAATAAAACCTTGGTGTTCTCTTGAAAAGCAGCCTTAATTTCCTCTAGATTAGCTCCATCAACGTAGCTATGTGTGACACCAAATCTGCTTAAAAAGTTCTCCAGTAGTTTTACAGTCCAGCTATAAGGGTTTTTAACACAAACTATATGATCACCTTGGCTTACTTGAGAAATTACAGCATTAGCTATGGCTGCACTGCCACTACTAAAAATAAGCGCATCTTCTGTATGTTCTAAAGCAGCAATTTTCTTTCTTAAAATTTCAACGGTAGGGTTGTTTCCACGTGTGTACAAATGGGAACCAGCTTCATCTGAAAACATCTTACGCATGTCTTCTACACTCGCGGCTGCAAAATTGCTGGTTTGAATGATAGGAGGTGAAACCGCATTATAATACTTATGGCGATCTTCTCCCAGATGGTTTATTATATGATCTTTATCTTCCATAAAATAAGAAGGCCGGACAAGAAGGATCCTGACCGGCCAAAAAACCAAGAACTAAAACTACTTTCTTAAATTTCTTACTGATCATTAAAATAATGATCGTGCCACAAATTAAACAAATACATTTCAATATTTAAAGAGAAAAGCATTCTTTTATGAGAAATATTTATTTTTTTATCCTGATTAAGTATTTATTCTTCTTTCCGTTGTCAATCATTAAATAACGAGCCTTCAACAAATCGTTTTCGTTGATGATATGTTCAACATCTTGAATCTTCACTTTGTTCAAAGAAACTGCATTTCCTTTAATAGATCTTCTTGCCTCACCCTTTGATTGAAGTATGTGGGTTTGCTCAGTAAGTAATTCGATGATATTCAATCCGTTAGAAAGATCAGCCATGTTTATTTCGAAACTGGGGATCTCTCCAGCCACCATTTCTAGTTCTTCTTCATTTAATGATTTTAAATATTCATTAGAAGATTTAGGGTTAAATAACAATTGAGAAACCTTTTGGACAGAAGCTAGATCATCTTTTCCATGCACACGTTCTGTTAATTCTTCAGCTAGAATTTGTTTGACTTGTCTTGCATCAGACAATGCCAATTCTTCTAATTTTACAATTTCATCATGAGACTTTAGACTAAATGTTCTTAAATAAGTACTGATATCTCTGTCAT
Source organism: uncultured Saprospiraceae bacterium (assembly GCA_937961455.1). GTDB lineage: Bacteria > Bacteroidota > Bacteroidia > Chitinophagales > Saprospiraceae > CALGNN01. Next base: position 5,463 of record CALGNN010000076.1, on the reverse strand, counting down.
CCCCATTGATCCAAAATTGATAAAATTTGTAGGGACTCGTCAAATTTGCGTCAAGCCAAATATTTCCTCCTTCAGATTTTCCAAATTTCTTACCGTCTGCTTTTGTCAAAAGCTTCGAGGTGACGGCGAAAGCCTTCCCATTTTCAACATTTCTTCTAATAAACTCAGTACCAGAAGTGATATTTCCCCATTGATCAGAACCACCCATCTGTAGCGTGCAATTCATTTCATTGTACAGGCACTGAAAATCATATGCTTGCAGTAATTGATAACTAAACTCCGTAAAAGATAATCCTGTCTCTAGCCGATTTTTAACACTATCCTTAGACATCATGTAATTGACCGTTAGAGTCTTTCCGACATTTCTAAGGAAAGACAACACATCCATGTCTTTATAGAAGTCTAAATTATTGACAATGATGGCTTTGTTGGGTCCTTCAAAGTCAAGGAATTTTTCAAATTGCTTCATTTGAAAAGATAAGTTAGAATCTAGTTCTTCGTAACTTTTTAATTTGCGCTCTTCCGATTTTCCACTTGGGTCACCGATTCTGCCTGTAGCACCGCCCATCAGTATGATGGGTTGATGCCCTGCCATTTGGAAAAATTTAAGCACCATAATTTGTACAAAATTTCCCAATTGTAGAGATGGAGCTGTTGGATCAAAACCGATATAAGCGATTTTCATTCCATCATTAAGATGCTCTTCTACTCCTGGTGTTTGATCGTGGAGCATATTTCTCCATTTCATTTCAGATAAAAAATCCATTTGCATGTGTCTTTGAACCCACAAATGTATAATATTGCAAAATACTAAGGCTTATCTTAACGTCTTAAATATTGTAAATTATAAGGATCCTATTGAATTTTGAATTTGACATAGCCAAAAAGCTTGCTATTGGCAATAAAAAAGCCTTTGCAAATCTGATCATAAAGATTGCTATTGCTGCTGTTGCAATCAGTCTATCTGTGATGATTATCTCAAGTGCTTTAATTTCAGGTTTCAAACACGAGATCAGCGATAATATTTTTGGTTTTTGGGGGCATATTCATATTACGGATACCCAAATGTCAAGATCGTATGAGTCTATTCCAATTTCTAAAAATCAAAAATTCTATCCCTCATTAGATACTATCGGAAAAGTCGAATATATAACTGATGAATATTTTGATGATGAAGGGAATCTTCTGACTACCACTGAATTTACAAAAGGAGGTGTTTCGAAAATTCAAAGCTTTACTTACCTGCCTGGAATTATAAGCACGAAGTCGCAATTTGAAGGGATCGTACTAAAAGGTATCGATGAAAATTATGACTGGGATTTTATCGCTAATTACTTGACCAAAGGTGAGGTGATTGATCCAGAAGCCTTTTCATCTGGAGAAAGGCAGATCGTTATTTCTTCTCAATCGGCTAATCGACTTAATCTTGATGTTGGTGATGAGTTTATTGTACACTTTGTAATTGATGGGAAAGATACGCGAAAGAAGTTCAAAGTAGTGGGAATGTATCGCACAGGATTAGAAGAATATGATCAAAAATTTGCACTGATAGATGTGAATGTAATTCGACAATTATTGAACTGGTCTGATGATTTAATTGGAGGCTTTGAAGTTTATGTAGATGACCTTGATGACGCTACTATTTTGAGTGATTATATTTATGTTGAGCATCTACCTGGAAATCTTTATTCTGAATCCATACGGCAAAAATTCCCAAATATTTTTGATTGGCTAGATCTACAGGATATTAATTTATATGTGATCCTATTATTAATGCTTTTGGTTTCCATCATTAATATGGCAACCGCTTTATTAATTCTGATATTGGAGCATACCAATGTTATAGGTGTGCTCAAAGCTATGGGTTCAAGTAATTGGAGTATTAGAAAAATCTTTTTATACTATGCTGCATATATTGTAGGTCTTGGATTGTTTTGGGGGAATCTTATTGGGATTTCAATAAGTTTACTTCAAAAGAAATTTAAGTTGGTGAAGCTAAAGGAAGCTGACTATTATCTTTCTTATGCGCCCATTAAAATTGACCTTACTACCATTCTTGCATTAAACTTAGGTGCACTTTTACTTATCATGTTGGTACTCATCATTCCATCATATTTAGTCAGTAGAATTCAACCTGTAAAGGCTTTGAGATTTAATTAATAGCAATCTTGATCACCCATAAATTAATTGTCAATTTACAACAGCTGATATTTTTTATTAAAAATATTCCGCTTCGATTTATGCGCATCTTCTGGCATTTTAATGTATTCTCATTTTACCACAAAAGCATTAAAGCCTATGAAGGAGCTACTCTGCCTGCAAGGGTTTTTTATTGGGTTTTTGAGTTATTATTATTAATAATAGACGCTTTTGGAATCTTTGTGATTTATGAAATTTTATCGGAATGGGTCAAGTGGAATATAAGAGATCTGAATAGTGAGGAATTACAATTAGTAAAGCGGTACTGTCCTTCTTTGTTAAGCATTAGTAAAATTATTCGAATAGACCATAGAGCTTTCATGGGTCCTTCATGGAACGCATTTGCCTATGTAAGTTTTCATACCATCAATGTTTGGAATACCATCACAGAGAAAACCTTTGTGCATGAATTAATTCATTTATACCAATATCAACAGGAAGGTCCTGTTTATATTCCACGTGCCCTTCATGCACAATTATTTGGGGGTGGATACCAATATGGTGGGCTTAATGGCTTAATTGATGCACAAAAAAATGGAAAGAAATTTACTGATTTCAATTACGAACAACAAGGGGATATATTAGCTGATTATTATACCCTAAATCAAAGTCCAATATATGAAGAGCGTAGAGGCGCGATGATCTCGATTTATCAATATGTTTTAGGAAATCTCATAATTGAAAATGGCCACAAAACGTAGTGCTATTGCCGCACAAGTTTTTTTACCATTATAGAATCATCTATCATTTCTATTCTAAGAAAATATATGCCTGCACTCATATGATCCATGTAATTGCTTCCTTTTTGCATCTCTTTGACAAAGCTACCTGATGCTGTTAAGAGCTTCATACTTTTAACAAAGCTTTCTTCTAGATCAATTCGAATGAAATTAGTAAATGGATTAGGAGCCATGCTGATTTTTATATCAACATAATCTTCAGTTGATGTGACTAGGTCTGATCCATCACAATCTTCATCTATATTATTATTAGGAATTTCTACTGCTTCTGGATTGATATTTTCATCAGTATCGTCACAATCATATTCAGAAGTAAATCCATCCAAGTCTTCATCTAAATAAATGGGACATAGTGTCAAAGTATCGCCGCCAATCTTCGTTAACTGAGTTACATATACTTCGCCGTAGTCATTCGAAATTTCCATAATAAGGGTTCCATCTTCAAAATTTTGGGCGTCAACAAATGTATTTTCTCCCCATTGACTTAAACCCGTAAAAAATAAGTTTCCGCAGTCTTCATTGAACCTTAAAGTTCCAACAGGAGTCGCCGTATCTTCACCATAGCACGAATAATAGGCACCGAATGAAAAGTCGATATTTTCAACTCCTGAAGAATTGGTGGAATGAATGATGTATTCGTTTTCACCACTTGATTCAAATCTAACCTCTCCACTCCAAGTAGAATTACATCCCCAGACTCCACCTAATCCAGCAGAGTTGGCGAAATAGCTTCCTTCTAAATTACAATAACAAGCAATTGGATTAGCAGGGCCAATGCATTCACAATCTTCTGTTATCAAATCAGGACTTGTGCCTTCAAATCCATCGTCACAAGGAGCCCCAATTTGAACGGTGGAATTACAGAAATCTTCATAATCTCCTAAAAAGGCAAATTCTGGGTTGGCAATATCAATATCTATGATGCCGCAATAATTTCTATAAACTTCCGGAATGCATCCTTCATAAAAATTGTCTGCAATGTGGAGTCTATCCAAATTCGGTACGTTTAATATCTCTGTCGGAAGCTCACCAGAAAATTCAACATTATCTGCGTTGATGGATTGAAGTGATTGCATTTGTGCTCCCATGGTCAAAGGGAAGGAGCCTTCAAAAAAATTATTAGAAATAAACAACCAAAATAAATTATTTAAGTTTCCAAGACTGTTAGGTAATTCGCCTGTCAGTTGATTGCTAAAGAGCATTAATATTTCCAATTTTGATAAATCTCCAATTTGATTTGGAATATTTCCAACCAATCGATTACCTCCAAAATGAAGGTACTTTAGATTTTGCAATTTGTTGATGTCTGCCGGAATGGTACCAGGCATATCCATATATCGGAATGCCAAATTTTCAATAGTTGGGCTTAAGTCACTTACCCACTCAGAAAAGTTTTCCTCAGGTAAAGGGTCAAAATTGAAATAAAGGGTTTTCAGATAAGGTAGTTGTGTTAAAGATGAAGATATCTTTCCGGTAATGTTGTTTCCAAAGGCGGGAAGTGCACCCCAGCTTCTATTGCAATCTGCAAAGCCATCCATATCTATGCATTCAACACATCCATCATCATTAAGGAAAATTCCATACCAGTTATCCATGGGTTCTTCTAAAACCCAAGTGGTGTCCCAAGAAGCACCATTGGCTTTTTGAAAAAAGTCTACTAAAGCAAGAGAATCAGAACTTCTATCACATTGTGCATTTGCGAAAACACTAGCAAGGACGAGACTCAGAGTAATAATTCTTTTCATAATGTTGGTTTCATTTAAGTTAGTAAGAAAATGGAAGAATTCCAATGCCAAGATTTTCGATGTCATTGTTTTCAAAAAAATAAGCTTGAATAAGTTCTAGGAATCGAATATAGGATAAGTGATTACGGAAAGTCAGACTTGCATTAATAGCTTAAATATTTTCTAAGTCTTCATTTAAGCTTACGATGTTTAAATTAGTGGATGCTTAACAATGTATACTTTAGCCAATTTGTAAGTAAAATCTTGCTTTTCTTAATTTTAGTGGCATGTCTATTTTTATTTACGTGTAGTCCTCAAAAAATTAAAAAGCACATTTTCTACTTGCATAGTAATATAATAGAATTGCAAGGGCCTAATGCTTATAGCGAACAATTTGGTGCCTATGAGTTTGAAGAAATTATTGCGGCTTTTTCTGCACCTAATCACATCATCTATGCAGATATAAGAGATTCGTTAGTGAATTTTGATCATTATTGCACTAAAATATCTAATCAGATTGATAGTCTAATAGCTGCTGATGTAGATCCTAAAAATATTTGTGTTATTGGTGCTTCCAAAGGAGGAGTGATGGCCATGCAAATTTCAGATCAAAATACTAATCCAATAAAATATGTGTGGCTTGGTGCCAATACTAAAAATCTGGAAGCTTCTTATGATTGGGATTATCACGGTTACATATTAGCTTTTTATGATACATCAGATAAAATTGCCAATGCTGATTATGCATACTGGATCAACAGTTCAACAAAAACTAAAAAATTTATACAAGTAGGATTAGA
>CALGNN010000075.1 GCA_937961455.1 uncultured Saprospiraceae bacterium | reverse complement strand
AACTTGCAATAGATTACAATTTAAATGGTTTTGTTAAAAATGGAACAGATGGTTTGCATGTAATAATAAATTCTACAGAAGAAACAGCAGAAAAGTTTTTGCTTGATGCAAGTAAAAATTTTGTTCCCGAATTAGCAACAATAAGCTCCGCAAATAAAAAGCTCATAGAAAATAAAGTATATGAAGATTTTACAATTGTCCATGATGCGGCACCATCTGGATTTACAGAATTATCAATGACACCTGACTTTGCATTATGTCAGGATTGTAGAGAAGAGATGTCAGATCCAGATAACAGAAGATTCAATTATGGTTTTATCACTTGTACTAAATGTGGACCTAGATTTTCAATCATCCAATCGCTACCATATGATAGAGCGAGAACAGAAATGGACAATTTTAAAATGTGCCAAAAATGCCTATCTGAATATCACGATGTAACAAATCGAAGGTACTTTTCTCAGACCAATTCTTGCACCACATGTGGCGTCCAAATGTCTCTTTATAATTATAAAAAAGAACAACTAAGTACAGCGTCAAATGAGATTTGCTCCTTGATTATTAATGCATGGAATGAAGGTAAAATTGTTGCCATAAAAGGAATCGGTGGATTTCTTTTATGTTGTGATGCCTCCAATAATGAAGCCGTGTCCTTTCTCAGAGTATGGAAAAATAGACCATCTAAACCATTAGCTTTAATGTACCCGAGTATAAATTCGGCAAATAATATAAGCCTAAGTCCTCATGAAAGAAAAACCCTAATGGGGCCAAAATCTCCTATAGTCCTCTTATCAAAAACCGAAGGCACTGCATACCATAAAAATATATGTGATAACTCAGATCGTTTAGGCGTAATGATTCCATATGCGCCAGTTTTTCAGTTGTTACTAAGCAGATTTAAAAAACCTATTGTAGCAACAAGTGCCAATAAAAGCCATTCACCCATTATTTATCAAAATGAAATTGCAATAAATAATTTATCAGAGATTGCTCAATACATCCTTACAAATGATAGAAATATCCTCATCCCACAAGATGATTCCGTTATTACTTACACTTCAATAAATGCTCAAAAAATTATTTTAAGAAGGTCAAGAGGTCTTGCTCCAAATTACATCAACTCTGATTTAGAACTCAAGCTTGAGACGGATCAGGTTTTGGCTATGGGCGCCGATTTAAAAAGCAGCTTTGCCTTATTTAAAAATAGCATGATTCATACGAGTCCATTTCTTGGAAATCTTAGTGAGTATGAGGTTCAAAAATATTTCAAAAATATATTGAATCATTTTTTAGAATTGCTATTGATAAAGCCTAATACCATATTACTCGACAAGCATCCTGAATATGTGTCACACCAATTGGGTTTAAAATATGCTTCAGAGTGGAATCTCAAAACCTTATCAATCCAACATCATCATGCACATTTTTGTGCATTATTAGGTGAACATGCTTTGCAAAATTCCAATGACAAAATACTTGGAGTCATTTGGGATGGTACTGGATTTGGTTTGGATGACAACATATGGGGCAGTGAATTTTTCGTATATGAGGAACAGCAATTTCACAGGTGCGCTCACTTAACATATTTCAAACATATCGCTCATGATAAAATGTCTAAAGAGCCAAGGCTATCTGCCCTTGCAATACTTGCAGCATCAAGCTATAAAGAGGCTCATCTTAGAGAAAAATTTACAAAGGCAGAATGGAATATTTATGATGTATTATTAAAAAAAGATGATACCATAAAGACAAGTAGTATGGGTCGTTTTTTCGACGCTTTGGCCTCCATACTAGGAATTCAAGATATACAAACATATGAGGGTGAAGCAGCGGGCCGAATTGAAGTATTAGCTAGAAGCTATTTTAAAAAGTGTGATTATCACATTGAAATTGAAAGTTATTTTTCAATAGATGAAGACCATAAATTACATCCCAAAGAAGTACTTGAAAAAGTAATCATAGATGTAGACAAAGGAATACCAAAAACAGAAATTGCGGCAAAATTTCATTTAACACTTGTATGTTGGATCGAAGCAGTAGCACAATCGCAAGAATGTAAAAAAATTGGATTTAGTGGTGGCGTCTTTCAAAACAGTTTATTGGTTGACCTCATTATCATTCAACTAAAAAATAAATTCAAATTATATTTTCACAAAGATTTAGCCCCAAACGATGAGAATATTGCTTTTGGTCAATTAATATATGCTTCGATTAGAAAATAATTTCTATTTCGAATAATAGTTGTGGATGAAAAAACAACTAACTTATAGAAAAATAACAAAGTTGAAATACGTCAATGAATACAGAGATGAAGACCTTGCCAAAAGCTATCTAGCTCAAATAAAAGATATTGTTACTAAGCCTTGGAATATCATGGAAGTCTGTGGTGGACAAACACATAGTTTAGTAAAAAATGGAATCATTGACTTACTACCAGATGAAATAAATATGATACATGGGCCAGGCTGCCCTGTTTGTGTAACACCTATCCATCTCATAGATGAAGCTATTTATTTAGCTGAAGAAAAAAATGTAATCCTTTGCTCTTATGGAGATATGCTAAGAGTACCTGGTGCTACAAAGAGCTTGTTAGATGCCAAAGCAGGCCATGCAGATATCAGAATTCTTTACTCCCCTCTAGAGGCTGTACAATTGGCCCAAAACCATCCAGATAGAGAGGTCGTATTCTTTGCCGTAGGTTTTGAGACAACAGCGCCAGCAAATGCCATGTCAGTTGTTCAAGCACATCAGTTAGGCGTCAAAAATTATTCTATTCTTACCTCCCATGTCTTAGTTCCTCCTGCTATGGAAGCTGTGATGGATGATACAGAAAGTAATATTCATGCATTTTTAGCAGCTGGTCATGTTTGCACAATCATGGGTATTTCGGAATATGGCCCATTGGTAGATAAATACAAAATACCCATTGTAGTGACTGGCTTTGAACCAGTTGATCTTTTGCAAGGAATTTACATGACGGTTAAACAACTTGAAGAAGGGAGCGCTGAACTCGAAAATCAATACAGTAGAGTAGTAAAATCAGAAGGAAATCAAAATGCCATAAATCTAATACAAGAGGTATTTAAAGTAGATAATAGAGTGTGGAGAGGCATTGGTAATATTCCGCAAAGTGGATATGAGGTAAATGAAAAATATGCAGCTTATGATGCGAATTTAAAATTTAGTGTAAATATTGAAGACACTCCAGAAAATGCGGATTGTATCGCAGGTGCTATTTTGAAGGGAATTAAAAAGCCTAGCGAATGTTCTCAATTTGGAAAGAAATGTAAACCAGAATTTCCACTTGGAGCTCCTATGGTGAGTTCAGAAGGAGCATGTGCAGCTTATTACCATTTTAATTTTGCAATGAATCAAATTTAATACATCTGACAAAGGGAAAATTAGCTTGAATAAAAATAAAAGCATGCAATATGTTTGTCCAATGCCTAAACTAGACTTTGACAGGATCACACTAGGTCATGGCAGTGGTGGTAAATTAACTAATATATTATTACAAACTGGAGTTTTTGATCTATTGAGCAACCCTTATCTAGACGAACACCATGATGGTGCAATTTTAGAATTACAAGGTCCTACCGCATTCACTACAGATAGTTTTGTCGTTTCTCCCATCTTTTTTCCGGGAGGAGATATTGGTGAATTGGCTGTAAACGGGACCGTTAATGACTTGGCTATGTGTGGAGCTAAAGCTCAATATTTATCCTTAAGTTTCATTATAGAAGAAGGCATGTTAATGACTGACTTTTGGCAAGTTCTCGTTTCTATTAAGAGGGCATGTGAGATTGCAGGTGTTCAAGTTGTAACAGGAGATACTAAAGTGGTTGAGCGAGGTAAGGGAGATCAAATTTTCATCAATACAACAGGCGTAGGTCAAATACTACCTACAGCTAAAATATCGATGAATACCGTTAAGGAGGGAGATGTCATCATCGTCTCAGATGTCATTGCATCACATGGAATAGCCATCATGTCTAAAAGAGAAGGGCTAGAATTCGAATCAGACATTGAGAGTGATACGAGACCCTTAAATGGAGTGATAGAAGATCTTATATCAAAGTATGGCGATTCGATCCATTTACTAAAGGATCCTACAAGAGGTGGCCTATCTTCTGTATTAAATGAAATAGCGCGTGACAGTGGTTTAGGGATTCAACTTGAAGAAAAAAATCTTCCCATCAATGAACAAGTAAAAGCGGCATGTGAAATTTTAGGCTTGGATCCACTGTACGTTGCGAATGAAGGAATTTTCATCGCTATTATTCCTTCTAATTTAGCTGAATCAGTTGTCGAACACCTGAAGACGAAAGTTGAATGTAGGAGTGCATCGATCATAGGAAGAATAACTAATGACCATCCAAAGCAAGTAATAATTAAAAGTAGTATAGGAGGAAAAAGGGTTGTGAATATGTTAGTAGGACAACAACTACCTCGAATTTGTTAGTGAATAAAATGACTACAAAAGAAAAAATTATTGAAGCCAGTATTAGGCTATTCAATTTAAATGGCTTAGTCAATGTAAGGCTGCAGCATATTGCAGATGAAGCTGGAATTAGTGTTGGTAATTTAGCCTATCATTACTATAGTAAAGAGGCAATTGTAACTACCATTGTGGACCAACTCACAGAACTTTTAGGTCCACTGATTGATGAGAATAAGGAGTTTCCAGGATTGATGGATTTTGATACGCAGCTAGCAAAGTATTACCATTTTTTAATGAAATATTCATTCTTCTTTATTGACTTATTAGAAATCAAAAGAAACTATCCCAAATTATATAAGAAGCGTAAATTGATAACCGACCACATCTCTGGACAGATACATCATTGGTTGATTCAAAATGAAAAAAATGGCATTCTTAAAAAGGAACTAAGACAGGATCACTATAGAATAATAGCACATACTGTTTGGATGATCATTACATTTTATCTAACAAAACCAGTAGATCATGGAAGTCCAGAAGATAGTGAAAGGGTTTTCAAAGAAATTGTTTGGAGTCAGATTTTAGCTCATTTCACTGAAGCTGGAAGACTTGAATTTGATTTACTTATAGAACGTTTATTAGATTCTTTTACTCCTGAAATAACTGATAAAGCAGTTAAATAGAAACCGTGCAAAAAACAAAAAAGAAAATATTACAAAAGGCGCTTTCATTATTTAATGAAAGGGGCTTACCAAATGTGAAGCTGCAAAATATTGCTGATGCTTGTGCTATTAGTGTTGGAAATTTAGCTTATCATTTTAAATTCAAAGAGGATCTAATTGTTACCATAGCAGATCAAATAAGTGCTGAGCTATCCCCTATTGTAAAAAAAGATCAAGCATTTCCGTCTCTTTTAGATTTTGATAATCATCTTGCTATCTATCATAATTTGATTAACAAATACGGTTTCTTTTTTCTCGATGTAGTTGAGCTTAAAAGAACCCTTCCTGTCGTGCATGAACAAAGAGTGCAAAACATAAAAACGATGATCGCACAAATCCATCAATGGATTAAAGTAAATGAGCACAAGGGCGTAATTCAGCATGAAATCCACCATGATCAATACCAACATACAGCCCATGCAATATGGATGCTGATTAGTTTTTGGATGACACAAAAGAAAGTACTAGCTGAAGATGGAATGGATGAAGTACATTTTAAAATCGTTGTGTGGAATCAACTACTCCCAAACTTCACAGATTTAGGTTTAATGGAATATGAGGCTATGATCCTACCTCAACTCCGATCAATAAGTTTACCTGCTTAATAAATTAAAAAGAAAGGAAATAGTATTTCAATTGGTGTTTATTTATGGTGTAGGATTTTCCCTATGTTCCAAATCTAGCAATTCATCTAAGTCGCCAGTTCCTTGCAAAAAATTTAAGGTTTTTTGAGCTTCTTCTTCGTCTATAACACTGACTGCAACTCCTACATGAACGAGGACATGATCACCAACTTTTGCTTCTGGCACCAAACTTAAATTGATCTTTTTTGTCACACCACTAAAAGAAACCTTTCCTATCTGAAAAACACTTTCTTCAGGAATGATGATTTCTAATATTTTACCAGGTATCGCTAAACACATTATCTTAATTTAAAGACTTTACGAATTCTTGAATCGCTTTCACTGCAGCTGAATTTTCATCATAATCCACAATTGAAATTCCTTTTAAATCTGCTGCGGTAATGTTTTCATCAAAAGGTACCATTACTGCAATAGGTAAATTTATTTTATGACAATACTCCTCTATGGCCTGAGCCTCTTCTTTCGTTCGCACTTTATTGGCAATTGCTGCGACTTCTTTGATACCAAGCTCTCTTGCCATATCAGCAAATCTTCCTGCTGCCTCAAGTGAACGATAATAGGGTTCGAGTACAGTATACATTCTATCAACATGTTTAGATGTACCTCTCTTCATATGTTCTAATGATGCTTCAGTATCCACAACCATAGCAGCATTATATTCTGAAGTCAGCGCAGAATGAATCAATTCTCTAACCACAGTATGCGAACCACACATGCAGCCTGTTCCAGCTTGTTCTGGTTTTCCAACGATTAGTAATGTAACACCATTGGGTGCATCTTGACCATAGGTATCAATTATTTCAGTGAAAGGCATCTTAACTTGAAATCGCCAACTCTCCCCTTCTTCAACCCTTTCGATAATATCCGTGCTTAATGATTTCTGTGGCGGTTTATCTTTATCTATTCCTAGAACTACAGAAAGATTAGGATTTGGATCTCCATCAATGGCTAAGACCTTCTCTCCTTCTTTTGCCATCATGCGACATATCGTACCACTAATCGTTGTCTTACCTACACCACCCTTTCCTGCTATTGCTATTTTCAAGTTGTTTTATTTATTTAGTGAGTGCCCAATCCAATCCCTCAGGTCTTTCAAAAGAGGCTGCATCAATGTGATTCTTAAGCGAAACATTTGAATAAATGTATTCACTCATGACTTGTCCATTCCCCCAAAAACGCGTCCATCTGTGGCTAAAAGTAATCCCATCAACTGTCTTATGATCCGACCAATAGATTTCTTCAGGTCTGTAAGTTCCAAAGTCAGATTTGTTATAATATTCCATTTTATGAATAAGCTTTGTTTCGGGATTTACCATAAATCGCCATTTGTCTTTTCCTACAGTAGGAATGTATGATACATCAAGTAAAAGTGGATCACCTTCAAGATCTATATTTTCCAAAGGGTTCCAATCTAGTTCTCTCAAAACAAAAGGATTATTGACTTCTGGCTTAACACCATAATCAGTTAAAGCAAAAGGCATCGACATACGGTAAAAAGCCATCTTAGCAGCACAACTAGGCTGGCAATATTTTGAGTCGCACATCATACCTAAATCTCCAGATGTACGCATAGGGTCAGAAGGCAATTCCGCTTTAGTTGCCCAGAATCCTTCATTGTCTTCACTTATTAAAACTTCCTTACCTTCACTATCAGTCGCTTGAATTTTTAGCTTAAGGCCTTCATCTGTTTTTCTAAAAAAGAAGGTCTCTACTTGCTCTGACAATTTCTTCCCTGCTTCGTCATATAGATTTTGTGTTCGAGTAAATTGTCCGGATTTAATTGCATTCCAAGCTGCAATTCCACCTGATGCTTCCACCATTTCAGAAACTAACTCAAGACCAGAAGGCGCTCTTACATAGTTTTCCCAAACATAATATCCTGCAAATGCAAGAATGCTTATAAGCACGCCAAACTGAAGTAATCTGATCCGTCTGAGTGTAATTGGATTGGTCAAATCTTTAACCTCCAATCCAAACATCCATGGAATTTTTTCTTCACTCCCTATGGGCTTATTTTGTGTGCTTGGTGTTTTTTGTTTTATATTTTTCATGGCCATGATTTTCTTCTAAATTATTTACTTTCTAATGATGGTTTAAGTTCTAACCATTTACTCAATTCATTTATAGCTATCGGAATTGCTGCTGTGACTTCATCACTCATTCCTATGTCGAAATCATCGTGTTTCGCAGATTGACATCCAATGATATATACTTTTTCAGGTAGCACTTTCAGTGCCTTGGCTAGCATCATTGCACGTGTTGGATTGGTATAATGCATGTCTGCTAAAAATTCTCTTTTCTGATCTAAGGGCATCAATTCAATATCGCTTAAAGCTTCAAGCTCTTCTATAAATATCATCCCGGGTTCTCGCTGATAATCCACCGCATCTGCTAATATCAACATGTCATAGCCTGTATGAAGCTCTTGTACTAAGTGTATTCCAGCAATTCCAACTTCCATGGTTTGAATGCGATCAATAGCAGGCATGTCTCTTTCCCAAGCTCTTACAAACTCAATACCAAAGGCATCATCTTGCCTTAACTCATTCCCTACTCCAGCAATTAATATTTTGTCTGTACAATTCATTTTAATTGAAATAAATTTTCGTCAAATTCTTGATCAAATTTCATTTCTTCATTTTCATAAATGGTTTTCAATTGGACAAGTTCTTTATCCTCATTGGATTTATAACTGTATCTTTTATTGTGTATTCTCATACCATCAACTTTCTCAAAAACTTCATAAGTCGTAAAAGAATAACCATTCCCATAGTCCAAATAATTTCCTGCCAAGTCGTAGCTATCCTTATCAAAATAATACCACCACTTATGCATACCACCTGCACTTCCTGCATTTTCATCATATGTTACTTTAACAACATGCACAGCTTTGCCTAATAAGCTTTCATCTATTCCTTCATAGACCATGGTCACTCCTGGATCAGTTAATTTGTAAGGCATTGCAATAACATAATGAGAACCAAAAGAAGAATTCCATGCTTCGTTTTTGGACTTATCATCAGTCAAGGCTTCTCCGTCTTTGTATTTTTTTGCTTGGCCTCCATTATTTATAATTTCAAAATTATCCCCATCTATGGACCAAGACATATTTGCCTTAAATTGATCTTCTAAATTATACCTATGCAGTTGCTTCACAGATCTGACAACAGCGCCACTGCTATCAACATGAGTAATATTTTTATAGAATGAAAAATTCTTTTTAGCCTCCCATGCATCCCAACCACCTGCATAGTCAATGGCTTTTTTCACAACTACTCCAGCCTCATTATCAGGCAATCGATCAAGAGGATTTACTTTTAAATCTTCTAAATTTTGGCAACTCATTATAAGCATGACCAAAATCAAACATATACAAATATCCAGCTTCATGTTCTTAATACGATATTTCTACTTTTACCAATCCGTCTTCTTCTATTTCGACAGGAAAGGTTTCTAATTTTTTATTTGCTTCATTTACTGCCTCTCCAGTTTTGAGGTCATACCTGCAACCATGCCAAGGGCAGATTAAATAGTGATCCTCTAATGTACCTTTATCAATAGGAAGCACTGATCCATCACATTGGTTTTGAATGGCAAAAACTTCAGAGCCTATTCTCGAAATTAGAAAATTTACTCGCTCATAGTTTTTGGGATAGAGTTTTTGATTTTCTAATTCATGATAATTCCCAAGTTCCAACCAATCCTTCTGTTTCGGAATTGAAAGCATACCCACATTCTCAACTGGCACAAAGCCAACAACACCCTCTTTTTCTGTAGGAACATCCTCAATGGCCAGATCATACAGATTGCATAATTTCTGAACCGTTTCATCCTGAACAATACGATTCTTTAAATCAGGATGTTTAGTCAAAGCATTCATGATTCTAGCCAAAGGTTCTCTGTGTATGGAATCAAAATATTGTAAAACATTATATAATAAAACCTTGTGATCAACATCGGAAATTTGCTCCGCCTCACGCATCAATTGATCTAGCTTTTCTAAAGCTTCTTCATACTGTTCATTATTGAATAATACTTTCTCCATAATGATCAATTGGCAGATGCACAATTATGAACACAGTTCTCTAATTTTTGTCCATCTTTTCCATAGCAAAATTCACAATCAGGTCCACATTCTCCATGTCCAGCTTTTTGATAACCTTGAAATGCATCTGAAAATTTTCTTCCAGCCTCCTCTTTCATTTCAGGAACCAATTGAATCAAAGTACTTGAGGTAATCTCAGAAGAGGAAGCTTTCAACACCCCTTCATTAGTTAACTTGGCAATATGGTAGAGCAAATTTTCTTTATTGGAACTTAGCAAAGAAAGCACTTGAATGACAGGAACTTCTGTACCAAGTCCTTCTCCATCCATCCAATATAGTATTTGCAAGATTTCGTCTTTCCAAAAAAGTGCCCTTAGTGGTGATTTTTCTATTTCTGCCATAGCTATAATTATTTTAGAATAGATTCCTCTTTAAATATAGTGTTTCCTTGAAGGAATTTAAGATGCATTTGATCATCTACTCCAGTTATGGCCAATCTTTTTATGGTAGATATAATTGCTGGAATTGCATCTTGCATATCTTTCGTCCAATCTTCGCCTGCTATTTCAGGGCCAGGCTCCACGTCAACCAAATAAACTTCATCTTTCCAAACTTTAAAATACTCACCAATCACCAATAAGTTTTCTACAGAGATCACCCCAGTAGCAGCGTCTCCGACACATGCCTGAATTTGTTCTTCATCAGGCAGTGTTCCAAGCCATTTAAAAACATCAATCTGACCAATCTTCCTACCACTTCTTTCTACAGCACAAAGAATGATTACTTTTTCGAATGGAGGATCTTCAGCTTGAAACATTTGCACGACTGCAACAGGCCCCCAATTGAGCTCATCTACTTTTACATGAACAGGCAGATCTAATTCTTGCAAATGTGAATACAACATTGGGGGCATAGAGTGATTACCTAAAATGTGGTAACCCACAGTTCCAATCAATGTTTTTTTATTCGATTCCACAGGCACAGGTTGTGACTTCTCTTGTGACAACATGATCTGAATCTTTTGCCATGATATGTGTAGTACAAGGCATGCAAGGATCAAAACTTCGAATCGCTCTCAATATGTCTATTCCCTTATAATCTTCAGGTTTATCATATTTCTCTAAAATGGGCGTGTTAAGTACAGCCTCCTCATACGGTCCAGGCGCTCCCCATGGAGCTCTTGGAGCGGCGTTCAATGTGGATGGCGTAATGATTTGATAATTTTGTATCAATCCTTTTTCAACAATCAAATGATGTGTTAAAAAACCTCTACCAGCACCCCAAGCTCCGAAACCAATATGAGTACCTGTTTTAGGTATTTCGTAAGGTGTGCTAACTGCAGTTTCTCCATTTCGAATGAGTTGTTGAGCCAATTGCCAATTTTCTAAAGCTACCATAGCAGAATATGGTATGCAATAAGCTCTTGCTCTATTTCTTTCAAAGGCATTCCAATGTTCTGGAATTTTCCACTCTAATTCTGCGGCTGGTAAATTGTACTTCGGAACATTAATTTTCATGCTGTGTCCCGTATTTTCTAAATACTGGCTTTTGGGTGCTACTTTGGCTTTTGCAGTCAGATACATTCGGGAGTAAGCTCCAGCTTCCATTGGCATACGGTCCCATGTTGGACATGTATCCCAACTATATCGATCCCGCCAACTTTGTTTTCCTGGCTTAGGTATTGTATCCTTATTCCAGGGGTGATTGGGACTTAATGGATATCCTTTTGCATCTGTTTTATATTTATGCTCATCCCATTTTTCGTAATATGAATGTTCCACAAACTCTTCTAGACCTGCATTCAGTTCGCTCAAATTTGTGGTGACTACTTCTCCATCTACCAATACTCCAGGAGTAGACCATCTGGCATTACCCCACTTATCACAATTTTCAAAAGTGCCATCATAATAGTCAGGGCGATCCCAAACACCGGTATCCGCCATGGTAGCTGGTCGCACTCCACATTGATTGTATCTTTCGTCATGCTCTAAAAAGAAATCAAAAACATCATCCCATATACCTGTTGTTTTTTGACCATAGTCAAAAAATTTGATTAATCGTGAATACACCTCATTCAAAGTACTCATGGTAACTGTCACAGAAATTCCTCCTGGGACAACAGATTGTGGGTGTGGGTATTTACCACCTATTTGTACATAGGCTTCACGTGCAACTCTAGTCATGGTAAGTGCCTCAAGATATAATTGCCCTTTGAGAGGATTCAAATCTTTCATGATATCCAAAATGGTATCATAACCATGGACAGCTTTATTCTTACATTTAGCCTTTGCTGCCTTTGGGATCATTTCAGGATTTGTCGCAGCAACCAATTCTTCAGAATAATCAGGCCCTGCTAGTAAAAATAGGTGCAAAGGGTGATCGTAGAGATATTCTATGGCTAAAAGTATATTCCTCATTACAATACCTAATGGAGGAGGCTTGATTCCCAGTGCCATTTCAATGGCCAAGGCAGAAGTTGTGGCGTGTACTCCACCGCACACACCACAAGCTCTACTACTAATGTAAGCAGCGTCTCTTGGGTCTCGACCTTTCAAGATAATTTCATAACCTCTAAAAAGGGTTGCCATTGAATTGGTCGAAAGTACTTTTCCTTGTTTAAGATCTACTACACTATGAAAGGCAAGTGCACCTGCCACTCGTGTGACCGGATCATAATCCACTGATCTGATGAATCCATTTTTTTCCATCAAGCTTTTTAGCTTGTCCTGCTCAAGCCCTAAGTCAACTACTTTGTATTCATATGGATTAGCAATATCTTCTTTGAGATAAGCCTTACCATTTTCATCAAATGCAACAGGTAAATTCTTAAAACACATAGGCTATTTTTCTTCTTTGTAATTGTTCAATTTTATCAATAGTATTTACACCAACTTAAGCACTTTCGCAACAGCTACAAGATGTCCATCTACTGAAGATAGACCCGTATGTAATTGAGTAAGAGCATTATTAATCGTACCAAGACGCTCAGATAAAGGCGCTGAATCGTCTGCAATTTTTTGTAGTCCTCCTGCTAATTGTTCTAAATGGTTTCCAGCTCTTCTAAGGGCTACAATTATTAATACCAAATATATTACGAGTACAAGTACCACTAAGGCTACGATAATTAATGTTGCAGTAAATAATATTGACGTTGTCATTTTATCTCAATTAATAATTAATTCAATTTGGCTGCTCTATCTGCAAGAGCTCCTTTAATGGTATTGGCGTTTGCATCTATTTCCCCAGCTACTTCTAACATCCCCCCGGCTACTTTAATGGTATCGTCTAATGCCTTGATATGCTCGGTATTTCCGGCTATTCCAAGGCCTGCTTCTAACATTTCTTTAAAATACCTTTCTATATTTTTACTAGCTACCCAAGTTCTGTGCAAGAGACTAATAATTAAGGGTAATAGTAGCACGGTTACTATTAGTAAAATGGTCCAAAGTACAATTACAGCTTGTGACATAATTATGGATTTTTTTGTGATACTACTGCTTCAATAGTGCCTTCTAAATTAGCATTGACTACTTTGAGTCCTTCGGCTGTGTCTATTAGTGCACTGTTTAATTTACTTACTTCAGTTGGAAGATGTCCTGTCTCTGTTTCTATTGCTCTAAGGCCTAATCTTAATTTAGCTAAATAGCTATCACCTAAACCCCCTATACTATTTAGCAATTTTATTATAGCTGATAAGTAGCTTACCAATACAATTACTAATAAAACTACAGCTAATATGGTGCAGAGCATTAAAAATATATCCATACTAATTTATTTGTGATTTTCTAATACACATTTAGGGCAGCCAGGACAGCCAGCTGCATGCTGTTTAATAGCATCAGAACCTTTAATAATATTCACTGCAGCGTTAAAAATCTTTGCAACTACAGCATTTGTTGTTGAAAGAAAAATAGGTATCTGAATCGTATTATTGGCTGTCAGTTTCCCTTGTGTCCAAATCTTTGAAGCAGCTTTATCAATAGCTTTCGCTGTTGATTTTATTTTATGTAGTAAAAAACCTACTACGATAATTACAACCAAGCCTATTACCAGTGATACAATCCAAAGTATGATATATGCTTCCATATTTTTTTAATTCTGATTGTGCAAAGCTTCAGCTACTAAGCCAGCGTGAGATTCAATTGCTTCTGCCCCATCTAAAATATCTAAGGCAACTTTGTTAGTTGTTTGCAAGCCCCATATACTATTCGTGTTTTCTTTGATCTGGGTAACAAGTCCCAAGGCTGCACTTGCAAGCCTTAATATTCTTCGTGCCGCAAACCAAACTAAAATTAAAAGAGCCGCTGCTGCAATGATAATTACAACGGCTATGGCCAATCCAATATAAAAATTGCTATATAAACTTGCTTCATCCATATTTACTAATTATTTGATCCAGGTTTAGGGCTATTTCTAAATTGTAATTTTTCGTAGGCAAAATGTGCAATTTTCTTCAATGGACTAGGTTCAGCAACATGACCCCAACCGGAAGGCACATGACCATCTTTATTCCATTTCGCAGTTCTATTTTGATAGGTCATAGTCATCTCTCTCAGATTGCTTATTAGAGAACCTGTGACTTTAGAAAGCGTTGAAGAAACGATGGTTCCTGGAGGTGTGGCATAAAATGGGGCAAAGCTATCAGGAAATCCAGGCATGGTACATCCAATGCAAGGCGCTCCGATATTCATACAGCCACCTTGGCCATTCATGGCTCCTCGCTTATTAATATTACATTGCACGACTGGCCCCCAACATCCAACTTCGACCAAACATTCTTTATCGCCATATTCTTCCGCAAATTTTCCTTCTTCATAAAATCCAGCTCTTGTACAGCCTCTATGTACTGTCTCTCCAAAGAGCCATGACGGTCTACCAAGTTCATCAAACTCAGGTAAAGGACCCAAGCCATGAAGAAATAATAATACTGCAGCAATGGTCTCTGTAATATTGTCTCCTTGTGGAGCACAACCAGGTAAGTTAACAACTGGAAGACCTAATGCAGATCGATAATCCGCAGTTAAAAAGTCCATTACTCCAACTGCCTCAGTGGGATTACCTGCAGCTGCAGGCACACCTCCCCAGGTAGCACAAGTTCCTACTGCAATAATTGCTGCAGCATGTTGACTCATTCTAGAAACCCAACTAGAAGAAGGGATCGGCTGTGGATTACCATCTTCATCTTCATCAGCACCAAGGCCAGACCAATAACCTCCAGATGCGGCTGCAATTCTTTCATCCATAATCGAGCCTTCGCATATTACTACGAATGGATGACCAAGTTCTCCTTTAGCAGCTAGTCTAAAAGGTTTAATAAATTCTTCTCCTGCATTGACCGCTAGTACTGGATGATGGAGCACAACTTTAGGCATGCCAGGTAGTACTCCTCTGAGGAGATCTTCAACAGATGGCGACGAAGCCCCGACTGCTGCAATAGAGCAGCCATCACAACTTCCTCCTGCAATCCAAAAGGCATGTACTTCCTCAATATGATTACCAGAAATCGGTGGAACAAGTCCATTTGTAGCTATCATAAAATATTCTTCCGTTTAGGAAATATTCGAAACATTCTTAAGGTAAGGCTCTTTTAAAGGAATTTAAAATTTGCTAAACACTATTGATTAGAAAATATTTTCTAAGAATTGCATCAAAACAATTTTGGTGATCCGTAGGCTTATTCTATTTTCGAATTAGAAAGGTCTTTCTAATTTATTAATAATAAAACAATATGAAAAATTCCAACTCCTTCATTATTACTGTTTCTGCATTATTTATTCTATCCAGCACTTTGTTAGCTCAGGAAATTGATTCTACTCTACTTCAAGATATCGATGAAGTTATTGTATCAGCATCAAGGTCTAATTCTAAAGTCCAAGATCTTCCAATAAATATAGATGTGGTGACAAACAGAGTCATTCAAGAGGTGCAGCCTATCTCTCCTGTGGATGCATTGCAATATATTCCTGGAATAACGCGCCAAAGCGATGGAGGGCTAGCAACCACTCCAATTATCAGAGGTCTTTCGAGAGAAAGAGCACCGATATTAATAGATGGCAATCCATTCGTAGGTGGTAGGATCAGGTCTTACAGCCTAATCGATCCATTTCAAATTGAAAGAGTCGAAGTAATTAAAGGTCCCGCCTCCGCATTCTGGGGGTCCGATGCAGTATCAGGCTTAGTAAATGTTGTTACACGGAAAGCAGAAAATGGATATGGAAAAGATATGAAAATTGGAGCAAGCATCTATGGCGGCTTTCATTCCGTTGCAGACTTTTATAGAGCTAGAGTAGAACTTGAAGGCAGAGGAAATGGCTTAGACTTTCTCATTGGCGCAGGACTAAGAAATGCTGGCAATACAAAAACCCCAGAAGGACCTATCGAGAACAGTCAGTTTGAATCAAACAATTTAGATTTTAACATTGGCTATTCTTGGTCAGAAAATCACAGGATTGAATTAAGTGGCAAATATTATGAAAATCAGAATGTAGGATTCCCTGGAGGCTTAGGAGCACCTGGCCCACCAAATATCACTAGGAGGTTTGACCCTGATAGACAAACAGGAATAAATTTAGCCTATGATGGCAAAAATATTTCAGATAAAATTGAAAGCGTTGGAGCTAGAGTATTTGTAAAAAAACAAACTTTGCATATAGATCAAGTAACAAACATATTCTTTCCAATGACAACAGATGTGAATAGAATGATTCACGCAAAATTGGATGTGGATGTTCCATTTATGGGTGCTAAAGCTTGGGCTACTTTACGACATAATGATAGGGCCAAACTAAGCTTTGGTTTAGATTATCTCTCAGAACACAGAATTGGAACACATAGGGATCTCAACATTCAGATATTCAACCCTCTTGGCGTAATGGTCAATGAAATCAATAGACCTTACACGCAGATACAACCAGATAGCTATAGCAATAGCATAGGTATTTTTGCTATTGAGGAAATTAAGATTGGTGACCAATTAAATTTACTACTTGCCGCAAGATTTGATAATGTAAGTACCAGAATAGAAGACGAACCGTTTGACATTCCATCGATTGCAAACATTTACGATGAAAATAATAAATCAGACAGTGACAATGCATTAACTGGAAGTTTAGGTTTACAATACAAGCCTGTGGAAGCCTTTAGCTTAATGGGAAATGTGGCTAATTCATTTAGAGGAACTGATCTGTTTTCAAAATATCACTTTACTGCGGTTGGGGCAGGCTTCTTAGTTCCCAATCCTGAACTTGATCCGGAACGTGGAGTATTCTATGAATTGGGTGCAAAATATGGAACGAATAGATTTTCTGCAGAAGCTAATTTTTTCCAAAACTATTTGAACAACTTATTTGTACCTGTAGATGTAGATTTCGAAGGAAGTCCTTCTATCCAATTTCAAAATGTAGGTGAAGCTACTATCACTGGATTTGAGTGGGACACTAAGCTGAAAATTGCAACATTATCTCATATATTTTTTAGTGGTGCTTATATTAAAGGAGATAATGATATTACGGGTGACCCTTTACCTGCAATACCCGCGACACAGATGTGGGCTGGAATACATTACAGAGATCGCAATAATAAGTTCTTTGTCCAACCAGAGTTCTTGCTAGTGTCAGAGCAAACCAATGTCGCTCCTAATGAACAAACAAGTCCCGGATATGGCATATTCAATATTAGAGCTGGATTGAATCTTCAAAATTTTTCATCTAAAATGCCTAATGCTCAACTGAGTTTAAGTGCGACTAATTTAGCAGACAAATCCTATAGAAGCCATGTATCAAGAGGAGCTCCTGGTAATCAAAATGTATTTTTGGAAGCAGGAAGAAGTTTCAATGTTGGGCTGGTAGTTAGATTTGGAGAACATTTAAGATAATTGCTTGATGCTTGAGGTAAAGGGATATACCTTAAAATTTTAGTAGGATTTTAAGGTATATCACTCAAGAACAAAATGATAAGTATTTGGTGGCCCCGCCAAAAGCAAGCCGCCCATTTGTTTTAGGGATTGATGCTTTGGATCCTTTTGATAAATTAAATAATCTGATTCTGTAGCAAATTGCATTTGAATAAGCATCTCATATTCCTTCAAGGATCTTGGATCGCGTAAGTCTTTATAGAATCCATAAGATAAATTTTGAACTACTGGTATTTCAGATAATGCTTCAATGGCGGCCATGAAGTTCTTTTGATCGTTTTCCATGACCTCTTCTTTTAGGTTAAGGAAGATCATGTGAACTATAGGATATTTCTTATCTAGGCCGCTTTGCTTGGAATGAGTTTGCACATCCGATTTGCATGAGAGTGCAAAGAAAACAAATACGAATAATATGACTTGTTTCATGTTTTGAAAATGATTCTTGGAATAAAAATAAACAAATTGATTTTGCTTATAATTTGAAGAACGCTAAGTCTTTATAAACAAAAATATTCCAAGCTGTTTATCTGAGAGAATCTATATTTTATCAATCCCAGTTAAAACAACCGATACCCAATAAAAGCAAATACATAAGCCATAATTAACATTACAACAAATTGTATAATGGGTACACGCCAAGAACCCGTTTCCCTTCTCACAATTGCCATCGTACTCATACATTGCAAAGCAAACACATAGAAGAGTAAGAGCGAAACGCAGGTGGCCAAATTGTATCGAGCTTCGCCCGTATCAGCATTAACTTCATTTCTAAGCCTGGTTAATATTAGAGACTCCTCCTCTGAACCTACACTATAAATGGTAGAAAGCGAACCCACAAAGACTTCCCTTGCTGCAAAGGAAGAAATTAAGGCAATGCCCATCTTCCAATCATATCCCAAAGGCTTGATTGCTGGCTCAATGAGTTTCCCTAAATATCCTGCAAAAGAATATTCAAGATGAACCGCATCTTTGGAAATGACTTTATCAGGATTTGCCTCAACCAGGCTTTGATATTCGTTTTCAATATAGGCTTCAGACTGTGGGCTATAACTGGCTAAAAACCATAAGACCATGGCTACAATAAAAATGATCTTTCCTGCATCGATGACAAAGGCCTTTGTTTTTAGATACATGTTGTACAACACATTTCTCCAATTAGGAATGCGATACACAGGAAGTTCTAAACTCCATAAATTAGAAGATGGAATCGCAGCTCTTCTTGATATAAACCAGGCAGTCACTAGTGTTGCTATAACGCCAATAAGGTAAAGCACAAGGAGCAATACCCCTTGAATATTGAAAATACCTCCAGTAGCATTTGGCACCATGACAGCAATTAGAATGGTATAGACAGGAAGCCTTGCACTGCAAGTCATCAAAGGTGTTGCAAAAATAACGGCCATTCTTTCCTTGGGATCATCGATCATGCGAGCACTCATAATCGCTGGAATCGCACAAGCCCAACTTGACATCAATGGAATAACGCTCTGTCCGCTTAAGCCAAATTTTGATAAAAAGCGATTTGAAATAAATGATATTCTAGATAAATAGCCCGAATGTTCTAAAATTCCTAAGAGAAAAAAGAGGATCGCAATTTGAGGAACAAAGATGAGCACACCACCTAATCCCGGCAGGATACCATCACTGATAATACTAGCTACCCATTCATTGGTGATATTGATATTGGTCCACTCACTCATAGATGCGAAAGCCTGATCAATCCAATCCATCGGAATGGTGGCAAAATAAAAGACTGCCTGAAAAACCAGTAGCATGGTGAACAAAAAGAATAAAATACCATAAATGGGATGTAAAAAGAAACGGTCCCACCTTTTAGATTTTTCTAAAAAATTTCTTTTTTGCGTGGGATCTTCAATAATAGATCTCACAATGGAACCTATAATTTTTTGTCTTTTGAAAAAATCATTTTCATGGACATGGGCACCATCATTGCGTGCTTGCACTAAACTGTCTTTATAGGAATTCAGAATTTCACCATCCTGAAACTCATCGTACAAACTCTTGCAAAAAGCATTTGGAATCTTAAATGATTCTGTGTCCAGAAGCTGTTTTAATTCTTCTAAGCCATCTCCATTTCTAGAGTTCATCATGACCACAGGGCAACCTAAGGCCTGAGCTAATTTATCTCTTTCGAAAACTACCCTATTCTTCGCTAAATCATCTTTAAAATTGATGACAACGATTGTTGGAATTTGGAGATCTGCAATTTCTGAAAACAAGAGCATATTATTCTCCAGCTGCATCCCATTTAAGACAAATAAAATTGGAGATTTTGAATCTGCATATTCCAAGACCATTTCTTTGGTAATGCGCTCATCTAAACTTACAGAATGCAATGATTTGATTCCAGGTAAATCGGTGATTTCATGACCATGAAATTCCCCTACTTTACTTTCCAATGTCGCACCTCCATAATTTGCAATCTTTTGATGCAAACCTGTTAAGAGATTGAAGAGGCTGCTTTTACCAGAATTGGGCTTTCCAACTAATGCAAAATGACTCATAATTAAATCTTTACGATATCAATTTGTGCAAAGTCAGCTTCACGTAGACTTAGCATTTTACCTCCGACGGTAATGTTAATTAATTTAGAAAAAGATGGACTGAAGTTTTTTGTCAAAACAGATCCTAATGCAATACCATTAACCAAAAGGTAATTTTGAAAATCCTTTGTCCCTTGTATCGCTATGACGATGCAGCGCTCACCTTCTAGTAATTCTATCTGTGACAATCTGATTAGTTTGAAGCAAAAATAAACCTTATTTTTAATTAATCTAAATAAAGTAAAATGAATTTATTTTTCACTTTCCCCATAAAATATTAAAATTGCTTATTGATTTCAAAAAAGTAAATAAAAATGAGAATTGAAGCAGACAGTGTTAAAGATTATTTATCAAAAGTTCCAGAAGAACGAGTGGTAGTCATGAAAAAACTTTGGAATACCATAAAGAAAAATATTCCTAAGGGTTTCAAAGCATGTTTGAATTATGGCTTTCCTTCATTTGCCGTGCCTCACAGCATTTATCCTGATGGATATCATTGTGACCCAAAGGTTCCACTACCTTTTGTAAGCATTGGTTCTCAGAAAAATTTTATTGCATTATACCACTCAGGTATTTATGCAGATCCAAAATTACATGATTGGTTTGTTGAAGAATACCCTAAACATTGTAAATACAAATTAGATATGGGAAAGAGCTGTGTCAGATTTAAAAAGATGGATGATATACCTATGGATCTTATTGCTGAATTAATGCAAAAAGTTAGCGTAGAAGAATGGATTGGTACTTATGAAAAAAATGTAAAATCGAAATAATAGTTAAACCCTAAAGTTATGGCTGAAACTAAATTTGGAAGTTTTGACGAACTCTTAGAAATAACTGAACCTGCTCTGCGCCCTATAGTCAAACAATTGCGCAAACTTATATTGCAGATAGATCCTAAAGCTGTGGAGGTAGTTCGATTGGGTGATAGAGCAGCGACCTTTGGCGTGGGTCCAAAAAAAATGAGTGAGGGATATGTTTATGTATTACCACACAAGTCATGGGTAAATTTGGGATTTTATAAGGGTGCACTCTTGTCAAGCAAATCAGATCTCATGGAAGGCACAGGTAAAAGTCTTAGGCATATTAAAATTCGTTCTTTAGCAGACAGCAAAAAAGCTGAAATAAAGACACTAATAAAGTTAGCAGTGGAGGAACGAAAAAATCATTTTAACCTAAGCTAGTTCAGCCCGAATATTTGACTTCAATTTTTAATTAAGAGATAGTTCTTTTAAAACAAAAGGACCACTTTCTTTAAAGCAGTCCTTTGTAATAGTATAAAGCATTTTACAAAATATCATCTAACCACAAACTTCTTAGTTTTTGTGGTTGTACCTTCTCTAATGGATAAATAGTATAATCCACCAACGAATTCTGTAAGTTGAATCTCCTTTTTATAAAAGTCTGAAACATTTGAAACTTGATCTGAATAAACGAGCTTACCTGAAGCACTATAAATTTGGATCAATGCCTCAGCATCACTGCTACTTTGCCATTCGACAAATAAGACCTCTGATGCTGGATTAGGATAGACTGAAAGTGTTCCTTCTAATTCATTTTCATCTTGAGTAATCAATTCATTCCTATCCTCTAGTTCTGGACTAAAATCTGAAGCTATTGTAGCATTTGTAATGCAAAAATTATCAATAGCGATATCACTTCTCCAGGTATTACCTGTTATGCCCTCAAAAATGAATTGCACATCTGAATTGACGTAATTATTTAACAATACCGTTGATTGGAACCATACATCTCCATGATCATTTTGTCTTGAGATGACTAGGGTACTTCCACCATTGGTCAAATCCTTAATCCACATTCGGAAGAATCCCATTCCAGAACCATACATATGAAAATTAAAGTCCAACTTACTATTGGAAGAAAGTATGGTAAAAGCTGGCGATGTAATTCTTGCATTTTTATTTGGATGATTTGGAGCAGAAGACTCGACATATAAATAATAATTACCGTTAATAGCTGAGCTAGGTCCGGTAGCAGTACTTGGTGTACTGCCAGAGTATCTTGTCCAATTGAGATCATCATTGGTACTCTGGGCAAAGCCACCTAAACCATATTCAAATGATTGGCAATAGTTGAAACTTGTTGTAACAAAACTATCTGTTTTGTAATTGCTACTCTCTCCAGAACAAATGGTCTTTACTCTCCAATCATAATTGGTTTGTGGTTGCAATCCTGTCAATACTGAACTCAAACCAGAACTCGTACCTGCATTGATCCAATTGGCATCCGAGGACTTTTTATATTGAATGGAATAAGCCAATGCATTTGTCACTGCTGACCAATTAATATTAGCTGCAGTTGAACCTACAGAACTTTCCCATGAAGAAAACGGCGGAGTGCAAGTGGTTTCGGCGGGCGTTTCAAATGAAGCTTGTTTATAGCTACTTACTTGGCCTTGATTACAATTTGTTCGCACACGCCAATCGTATAAACTCGACGGATTCAAATTTGTTAACAAAACAGAAGTAAATGTATATGAATTGACCAGTATATCCCAAGAGCTTGATGTTCGAAGTTTATACTCAATTCTATAAGAAATACCGTTGGATACTGCCGTCCAATGAAGCCTTACTGAAGTCGCCTCCAATTCTGAAACTGATAAAGTTTGTGGGGCATTGCAAGTGGCTGTCGTGACAAAACTAGCATAAGCATAAGAACTTATTTCGTTGCCACCGCAGGTGGATCTTATCCTATAGTTATACATTACCCCAGCTTCTAAGCCAGTGATTTGCCTTGAGCTACCAGAGGTGCCATATGCGCTAACGAGCCAAGTACTTGATGTATTCTTTTTGTATTCTACACGATAAGTTAGAGCACCACTTGCTTGCGTCCAATTAACAATCGCGGAAGAACTAGTTAAGCTACTTGCAAAGAGACCTGTTGGCGGGCTACAAGCAGCGCTGGTTACGAATCCGTTGGTCGAATATTGACTCGTTTGGCCACCAGAGCAATTACTTCTTACCCTCCAATCATAGCTAGTTGAAGGACTTAAACCAACCAATGTTCTGGAAGTTGAAGTAAATGCATTTGAAGAAAGTATCCAGCTTGAGCTGCTTGATTTCTTGTATTCAATCCGATAGCTTTGTGCGCCACTTGCAGCATTCCATTTAATTGTCGCACTGGTCGAGTATACAGGAAATTCACTTAGTCCGGCAGGAGCATTACAAAGCCCTAAAGTACTGAAGTTTCTTGTTACATAATTACCCGACAAACCATTTGAGCAATTCGCTCTAACCCGCCAATTATATGCTGTGTTTTGACTTAAATTTGAAATAACGATTGAAGTGGCATTAATTCCACTTGTAGCTAAGGTCCAAGTTGAAACATTGGATTTCTTATATTCAACTCTATATGAATTGGCACCAAAAACAGATGTCCAATTTAATTTAGCACTACTAGAAGTAATATTGTTTGTAGAAGCACCTGCTGGTGTTCCACAGGGTGTTAGGGTAATAAAACTACCTTGAGCAAACTGACTTACCTGTCCACCTGCACAGTTACTTCTAACCCTCCAGTCGTAAGCCGTTGAGGGTGTTAAAGAAACTAGATTAGAGCTCGTTGCCGTCCCTCCATTTGAATGGGTAATCCAAGTAGCAGAGCTACTTCTTTTGTACTGGACAAGATAGTTTTGAGCACCTGAAGCCGAATTCCAATTTAGCGTGGCACTGTTTATTGTGATGTTGTTGCTTGATAAACCTGAGGGTGTAGCGCAATTTACAGAAGTGACAAATCCGTTGATTGCATAAGTACTTGTTCCTCCAGAACAATTACTTCGAACCCTCCATTGATACTGAGTCCCAGAATTGAGACTAGAGATGGTAATTGAAGTTGCTGCAGTACCATTCGTCGCTGTGATCCATGTCGAAGAACTTGCTGCTTTATATTGTACTTTATAAGAATTAGCTCCCAGCATTTGATTCCAAACCAAGGTAGCTGAAGTCTGAGAAATACTTGATTCTCCTAATCCTGTTGGTTGTAAACACGGTTGATTACATGAAGGCAAACAGGATACAGATGCCAATAAATTATTAATTGAATTTATGGAAGCCGAAGACCAGCTGTTTGCATTACCAACAGAAGGCGCCATAATATATGGAGCTCCTGGTGCATCATGACCTGCACCAAAATTGTGCCCAAGCTCATGCGCAGTCAACACTCTTATCGAAGTTGCATTGCTTGTGTAATCTTGCATAACATTGTATCGTGAAGTACCACAGACTGTTCCTACATAAGCAAGTCCTACTACCGATTCGTCAAAATCTCTATTGGACCACAATGTAGCATCAGCATATGTCTGACTAAAGCCAGACGGCCCCCAATTCGCAAAATCAGGCAGAAGAACATATGGGTCGGTTGAGCTAGTCCAAGGATTTCCGGCCGATGAAGTAATGATAACTTGTTGCACAATTTGCAATTCAATATCACTTGAGAAAAAACCTTTATAATTTACATTTACATTGTTTACTACTCCAATATTTCTATTCATCACATTTGCAGTAGAACCATACTTC
>CALGNN010000074.1 GCA_937961455.1 uncultured Saprospiraceae bacterium | reverse complement strand
AAAAAAGCAAACTTGCTTATCCCTTCTTCAAAAACTTTACAACTTGTTTGTGACCACTTTCTATTTGAATCAATTCCATCAAATATAATCCATCACTAAAACCACTTATATCTATACTGTGATTCAAGCTTGCTCTTCCATTTTGTTGAACCACCTTACCATGTACGTCCAAAATACTTATGCTGTATTGCTGCTCATCAAGTGTGACTTGTAACATATCACTTGCTGGATTTGGAAATACTTTTACTTGAAAGGCATTGTGATTCTTTGTACTTGTTACCAAGTCCATCCCATCACAGTCTTCATCGATTCCGTTATTGACAATTTCTTCTGCGCCTGGATAAATACTAGGCTCTTCATCTTCGCAATCTTCCCAAAAATAAAACCCATCCTCATCGGCATCAAAAGCAGCAACATAGGTATGCTTGGTAGTGTTCGTTATGATCGGTGCATTAAAATCGAAGTAAATGGCTGCTTTATTTTCAATGACCGTTTCTAATGCAATATCTGGTTTCGCAAAAATGCCAAACGTAACAAATCCTTGACTTCCTGCTTCATCAATATCCTTATAAGGCAAATTAATATCTGCAAAATAATAGCTAAGGATATTCCCTTCCAATTCTACTCGATGAGCATGGCTGCTATGAATAGGTCTAAAACGATCCATGTCCAATTCACTTGATAGCGTATCTACCAATCTTACAAAACTGGTTGTGTCATTTCCTTCATTTTGAAATCGAATGGTATACTCTAACTCTTGTGGAATCTCCGCATATGAAATGCCATTAGGAGCTGTCTTGATTGGATGTACTTGTTTATCATTTGGATCAATACCACAGGTCAGTATGGTTTGAAAACTTGTGTCTATGGAATAAGATCCATCGACAAAACTGTAATCAATTACTATCGTATCTCCCACAAAAGATTCGTCTGCTACCGTAAAATATTCTATAAACTGATAAGAGTTATTCGTAGAAACTTCGATATCATAAGTCAAACTAGATGTACTATCCAATGGAGTCAATAAATGATTGGGCTTCATCTCTAATGTTCCAGATAAGCCTGCGCATCCTTCATTATACACCGTGATCCAAAATGGAACTGTAAACCCACATTTGGTTGCTCCACTATTGGTATGTATCGCTATTTTTTTATCAAGAGTGCCAGTGCTTAAAGGAAAATCAAAGGCATCGACGACGGGAGTTGTACTGGCATTGAATGAAATAATATTTGCGCCGTCGAAACAACTTGCAGGCGAAGCCAGTCGCAATTCATTGATACCAGGAGAAATATTAAAACTATATGCTCCTTCAGCATTGGTATAACTAAAAACACTATCTGGCAAATGCAAGATCCTCACATTTTCTAAAGGTGTGTCTGCTCCATCAAAAATCTCATTGGCATTTTCATCATGATAAACTTTACCTGATAAAAAACCACTATTCGGATTTAAGAAACAAGAGTTATCTGTTGAGACTACCACTGGTAGAATATTGTTATCAAACCAAGACTGATTTGGATCTGCCTTTTTACCATACATATAAACAAATCCACCTTCATCATTCGCAACTAAATTGGCTAGTCCAGAACTCGAATCATCAATAAATCTCTGGCCAAGAATTTCAAAGTCCTTGTCCATACAATTCATAATAAATTCACTTTGAACTTCAATATTCGCCCAAGTCATTCCAATGTTTTCTCCATTATATGCAATAGCAAGAGGCCAAGCATTCCAATCAGCTGTGGCAACTGTATGTGTCTTTGTTAGCAATACATTCCCCGAAGGATCCAACTTCATCAAAGTAAATTCCCCAGTAGGATTATTTGGATAATTTTTAATAGCAGCCAAAATCAACTCACCTTCTTCATTGATATCTACATCTTGAATTTGAATATCGCCTAAGTCTATTTGACTTAGATGATACAAAAGATTTAATTCAGCATCAAATACATGCAGTCCAGTACTTCCTCTCACTGTAATTTTTTCATCTACCACTTTTATGCTTACAAATACGCCTGGGAAATCAATACTATTAACAATGTTTCCATTATCATTAAATGTTATAAGATGCAATAAGCCTGCAACTTCGTCATGGGTCAACGCACAAAACAAATTTTCAGATACTACTCCTGCGCCCCTCAAACGTGTGTACGTTCCATCAATGGTTTCTGTAACTAAGGTTTTGTTGTTAAACGGATCTACCCTATGCACTATTAATGAATCTGTAAATCTTTCAAATTGATATTCATAAACTCCATGAACATCTTTGAATGAACTTACCCCATCTCTCTCTACGATTTGGTCAAGTGCGCCAT
Source organism: uncultured Saprospiraceae bacterium (assembly GCA_937961455.1). GTDB lineage: Bacteria > Bacteroidota > Bacteroidia > Chitinophagales > Saprospiraceae > CALGNN01. Next base: position 22,431 of record CALGNN010000074.1, on the reverse strand, counting down.
CTGAACTGAACGTCAATATGGATCGGCTTCTGTACAAAACATATTTATCATTACTCAATTCAGTAATTTGACCATCGATTGAATTCATGTCGATCGGTCCGACAGTCTCCCATGTTTGTCCAATTAAAGAATGGGAAATCGTACAACTAAAAAAAAGGAATAGCCTACAAATTAATTTAGTTTGGTTCATATCAATTTTGGTTTGGATTCTTATCTAAGTTATAAGAATGATTATACTTATGTTCGTTTAAATGCAAAGTATTATTTATAAAATTCATCTTCTTCCACTGCTAAAGTTGTCAATTCAACGGTATGACCATCTGGATCATTTAAATAAACAGAGTGAAAATAGTAGTGATCCTTTTCAATAAATGGGATTCCCAACTTATGAAATTGAGCTTTGGCTTTTTCGTAATTTTCGTGATCCACATTAAATGCAAAGTGATCAATTTTAACATGTTTTGAATTTGGATCGATTGGTAGATCTGTATTTTCAGCTGGGAATAAAGCAACTCCACATTTGCCTGCCATTAAAAAAATAGGAAATGGATCCCATTTTTCTAATTGATACTTTTTTAAATTCAACACCTTCTCATACCATGCTATGGATACATCAAAATCCATCACGCGAATAGCCACATGATCTAATCCTTGTATGTTAAAATTATCACTCATTAATGTAATACAAATTCATCTAAATTAAATATGTTCAGAATCCAACTTAAATGTTAAGTTTAAAAGCATACATTCCATCCTCAGGCTCATCATCTTTAGTCCAATTATTTTTCTCAAAAAAATGTTGCGCAGCCCTATTTTCAACAGCCACATAGCAAAGCCAATATCTCGCTTTTTTCTTTTCATACTGGATGAGTTCATGAAGCATAATAGACCCTAAACCTTTCTTTTTTAATTCAGGTCGTACTGCAATATTAGTTAAAACATAAAATGGATTTTCTGCTGTTGGAAATAATATACCCAAGACTCCAACCATTTTATCATTCTGAAAAACTGCATAATCTATCCCTTCTTTATTTTGTAAAATATGATTGAGCCACTCGTCATCCACCCCACCTAATGCCTGATTTAATTCACCATCGGTAAACCACGAATTGTATTCTTCGAAATGTTCTTCTTTGAATTTATATATAAAACATTTAGCTTCCGCATCCATTTGACATATTTATAATCCTATAAATGAGGATATCGTTTATAAAAAATAAAGTTTGAAGATGAATGTTCAAAAGAAAAACTTGATTCATTTCATTCAACCCAAATTACATTTATTTTAATGGCAACAGCACACAAGTTGGAATTAAGCTGGAAGTAGCTATATACATTTAGAAAATGGCAAAATAATGTTTGATATTTAATCAAAATTATAATTATGTCTAACTCCTCAGAAGATACGACTACCTATGACTACTTACAACTTTCAGATAATGCCTATGACGACCCAGGCAGTATGAAAATTCCAGAGGGATTTGAAATTGTAGGAACAGTGGATGGTCAAGGAAATAAATATGGCGACAACTTTGACAATGGATATGAGGCCAATGCCTATTACAATAAAGATACGGGAGAGCTCATTTTTGCCCATCGGGGAACAGACTCTGGTTCTGACCAAGTTCAAATCAATACTGCCATTGCCACTGGAGTAATTCCGCAGGATCAATTTGACAGTATGGAGTCTTTCGTAAATGAAGTACGAAACAATATAGCGAATGAATATGGTGCCGAAAATGTGAGTATAAGCCACACAGGACATTCACAAGGCGCCTATTGGGCCACGGTAGCTGGAGCGCATTTTGGAGACCCCTCAATAGCCTTTGATTCGCCCGCTACTAAGATAGCAGTAGATAAAATCATGCGACGCAAATGGGCGGTGCATCCAAACAATCGAGGCTTAGATGCTGATGTAAAATATGATTGGGAAGAAGCAGCACGACTAGGCCTCATTGATCCAGTGGATGCTACCTCTTATCAGTCACATCCTAATTTGGTAAATTCTGGCGGTATCGGTGGGCATGCTGGCGAAACCATCTGGATGCATGGTGGAATGGATCCCAATGACTGGACCATACCTACTAATGTAGATGAATTCAATAGCGAAGCTTATGGGACACACCAAATGAGCCACATTGAAAAATATTTCAATCCATATACCGGTGAATATAATCCAGAGGCATACAAGAATGTACCAGATGAGCAATTCTATGTGGACAAATTTGAAATGGAAGAAAACGGTCTAACTTCATTTGAACAACTAGCCTTGCATAGACAAATAGAAGCACTCATTGCAGAAAGACAATCTCAATCAATTGTTCATAACGATGCAAGAGTTCAAGAGCTAGATGCACAAATAAGAGCATTGAGAGAAGAAATTAGATTGGATCAAATACATGTCCAAGAAGAAATTAATGCTGCAGCTCAAAGCTCAGATCAAGCCATGATCAATTCAGCACAAAATTATCATATTCCAAAGGTGGGTGCGAAAGCGAGAGAATTGAAGGACTTAATTAATTCTTGGAAATAAGAAATAAGCAACTTCTTACATCACATATCTTTCAAATAGCTTCACTAAGACTTCTTCAGGATTAGGGTGCAATCCTGGGTGTACTTTTGAACATTGTATGATCGTACTTTTGGAAGCCGTCAACCATCTAAATCTTGAAGCACGATCCAAGCAGGCTATTTCTCCTCCTTCTTTAACTCCTTGAGCGATTAGGTCCCAGGCATCTAGATAGGACCTTATTTCATCAATATCTGTTTCGCCACCAAAGTTTTGAATACGCTTTTCATCAATATGGTATTGCAAGCTTAAAAGCTTTTTGTGCTTTGAAAAAAGTATGACGCCAATGTTCATAAACTCCTCACGCTCCACTTTGGGAACCCATCTAATCACAGCATATTCATAGGTATATTTATCTTGCATTTTCCGCGTCTTTTACAAGAACATCAATTTTATTTAACCTACTCATTAAAAATTCAACATAGGCGTCTCTCAGCGTTTCTGGATCAAAGATATTCGATTCTTCCATTAACCAATCCTCAGGTATCAAAGAAACGATATGCCTAATTTGCTTTTCACTTAAGGATGATCGAATGGCTTCCGCTGCTTCCTGTAAGTTGTTTGCTCGTGATAATAGAACATGATCCTTCACCTGAGAAAAATTACGATCTAAATGTGCCTCCCAATTTTTCCAATTGTGATGAAAATACAAGCTAGCTCCATGATCAATTAACCATAGTTCTTTCCTCCAATTTAAAAGATTGGTATTTTTTGCAGTCCTGTCGATATTCGAAATGATACTATCCAACAAGACAACTTTAGAAGAAGATAAATCATCAGCAATACTTACCAGTGGATCATAGGTAATGGCTCCAGACAAAAAATGTAATCCCAAATTAAGTCCAACACTGAATTTTAATAAATCCTGAATTTCTTCGTCAGGTTCTGTTTTACTAAAAGAATCATCGAGATTCATAAAAACCAATTCGGGAACATTAAGACCTATAAGCTTAGCAAGTAAGCCACCAATCAATTCGGCTATCAAGGCCTTCTTACCTTGTCCCGCACCTCTAAACTTTAATACATACAAAAACTCATCACTGGCCTCAACAATTGCTGGCAAAGATCCTCCCTCTCTCAATGCTTGTAAATATTCAACAACATCAACTGTGCGCATTTCAATTAAACTCATAGTGCGGAAGATAACGAAGCCTTAAGGATATGGAAAGGAAAGTGATAAAAATATCCTTCTATACAAATTCAGAAATTAATCCACATACTATTATGCTAGTGACAAGCCAAAAGCCAAAATGATAAAAAAGGTACTTCTTAGTTTTACCTTCAATAAGTGATAGGATCGCAATAAAAGGTAAGGCAAAGACAAAGGCATTTATCGCTCCATGGAAAACGCCATGCCCAAAATGACGATGCTTATTCCCATACTTTGCTAAAAATTCATCAACCACTAATTGAGATGCCTCATTCCCGAGCATGATGTCAGTGAAGAATAGCTCATAAAAACCCATTTGATGAATGACTAAATTGATATAACCATAAACAAGAGTGAAGCACAAAATAAAGAACCAAATAAATTGCAAAGGAGTTAATTTAGATAAATTTTTAAATGATTCCCCAGACCATTTAGTAGGCAATGAATTAGGATGATACCAATACAGTGCAATGAGCAGGGGTATAAATGAAATAAGAAAAAATGCTAGGTAATTTAAATCCATGCGTTTAGATTTTCTCTAAACTAACAAAAGTATTTTTATGATGTTCAGCAGTCAAAAGTCTTTAAAATATTTTTTCTAAATGTAATTTTATGCACATTTAAATCGAATATCAATTTTAACTAATTAATCATTGTGTAATGACCACTGCTCAGCGATTGGCAAAACAACTTAGAGGTTTATATTTTGGAGGATCATGGACCGATACCCATTTCCAAAAATTATTAGAAAATGTTAATTGGAAACAAGCCACAGAAAAATATAAAGATTTAAATACCATTGTAAAATTGGTTTATCATACCAACTATTATATTGAAGCTCAACTCTCGGTATTAAAAGAAAACACTTTAGAAGCATCAGATAAATTCAGCTTTGATCACCCTCCTATAAATTCAGAGGAAGATTGGCAAAAACTTTTGAGTAAATGTTTTCAAAATGCAGAAGAGCATGCCCTATTAATTGAACAAATGAATGATGAAGCATTATATAAAGATTTTTGGGGTGATAAATATGGGAGCTTTTACGATAACTTCGTTGGCCTAATCGAACACAATCATTATCATTTGGGCCAGATAAGTCTTCTAAAAAAATTGATGCGTATTGAGTAAAAATTAATACCCTTCAAAGAAAATATACTATTTTCATATTTAGCCTAACTAGAATAATTAATTAACTATTGAACCAATAAAAATGAAATCACCCTATAATTTTTTCCCTATTTTAATCTTGCTTTTATTTATTTCTTGTACAAATGAAAATGAAGCAGTTATCAAAAAAATTGATACTAGCTCATCCACAAAAGTTCAATCTGAGAAAATACAAGTGCTAAATTTTGGCACCTTTCATATGGGTTTTACTACAGATGCAACAACAACAAAATTTAATGAACATGACAAAGAAAATCAACGTGCTGTTCATGAGATTGCCAAAAAATTGGTTGACTTTAAACCAACCGTAATAGTTGTTGAGACTTTACCAAAAAACAATGCCTTTTATCAAGAGCAGTATGAAGCTTACTGTAAAGATCCAACCATGTTTTTCAAAGATCCTACGGAGCTAGAATTGCTTGCTTATGAATTAGGTCGTTTAGCTGGCACAGAAAAAATTTACGGAATTGATCATAAAATTTATTACGATTATCGTGTAGGAGAAAACATAGACAATCAAATTGATTCTATAACTTATAATGCCTATAAGAATAATCCATTTTACCATACTCCAGAATTACAAGTAAACCGAGATTCACTCGATTTATTAGGAAATCTATTATTAAGAAATCATGATCAGTATTTGGATTTTCTTATCACAATTAATGCAGATATATTAACTCATGCTGGGACTGAAGGAGCTTTTGAAGGTGCAGATGAAGCAGCTAAATATTATCAAAGAAATTTGAGAATGTATTCAAACTTAAATCGATTGCCTTTAACATCAGAAGACAGGGTTTTTATTTTAATGGGTGCAAGTCACACAGCCTTCTTCAGAGATTTTATGAGCAGAAGCCCTAAATATGAAATGGTCAATACTTTTGACTATTTAAAATAAGTTTAATAGGTATCGATACTTAGTTAAATTATGAGATATCTTATTGTAATGTTATTAAGCATGTTGTTTAGTTTTTCGACGCATGCTCAAGAAAAAATTATTACTCCACAATTATTAGACAAATCTGTTTTATCAGGAGTAGGGCTAAAAAAGATTGATCTTAAAGATGAACCAACGAAAGAATTCTATCAGCGAAATTTATTTTGGGGAAAAGATTTAGGTGTATTTGTAGTTTCTACTGAAAATTGGGTTAATAAAAATAAAAATTACCCCTTTGATGAATTTGTCTATATGTATCATGGAGAAGCTGTAGTAACTCCTGATAATGCACCTTCAAAAGTATTTCATTCAGGTGATTATTTTTTTGCACCTAAAGGGTCTAACGGAAATTGGGAAATAAGAGGAGGCGAATTTTTGCATTATGAATTATCCGTTATTACAACTAAGAGAGCTGATTCAACAAAAATCTCAAAAACATTAGAGCATCAATTATTTGATCGCGCTATTTTATCTGGAACTGCCATCGCATTAAATAGCGATGGATTATTTGAAAAAATATTACAAAGAGGACTTGAATTAAGTATTTCTCTGCATGCCGAAAAACCCAGGGAAATTAAAATAACAAATCCACTTCAAGAACAATTAATTCACATTCTATCTGGACAATTGAGTCTGACTGACGAAGCAAATAATAAAAAGGTTTTTTATTCCGGTGATTTTTTAATAATCCCTTCTGGTTTTACTGGATCGTGGCAGAGCGAAGGTCATGGTTTATTAAAATATATGAGTGTAGTGAAAACCATTGATAATTAAATAATGCCAAGACCATTAAATAAAAAAACGCTTCAAAAGGGAAGTATAGACCAGTTTAATAAGTTGATTCAATTAATTGATTCCTTATCCATTAAAGATCAAAAAAAAGAATTTCCTGCAGGCACATTAAATCGAAATATTCGCGATGTATTATCTCATATACATCATTGGAATATCATGTTTTTAGAATGGTATAAAATTGGAATGTCAGGAGAAAAACCCATGATGCCAGCTGAAGGATATTCCTGGAAAGAATTACCTGAATTAAATAAAATCATTTGGAAAAAATATCAAAAACATAGTCTCATAAAATCGAATAAACTCCTACATCAATCCTTTGAGGAAATCATCCAAATTGTACATAAGCATTCTGATGAAGAACTTTTTACGAAGAAAAAATATGCTTGGACAGGCAGTACTTCCTTAGGAGCATATATCACATCTGCCATTTATTCACATAATATTTGGGGGTATAAAATCATCAAAAAAGCCATTAAAAAATAAAGTGCAATAATATTATTTAAAATAATGCACTAATCTTTTGCCTAAGGAATGAGATTAATTCCCAGCAAGATTAAAGCTGAAATGGCATTAAAAACTAATACTGCTTTATATAGTTTCTCTTCTTTTTCTGTTAAGACAATTTTCTTTTTTAATATCACAACGAATATACTTGATATAAGACACCATGGAATGCCTATTACAACTAAATAGATTCCTATTGCGGTAGCCGCAGAAAAAGAAAGTCCACTAATGAGGGCTAACAATAAACCTATGACTGTCATGATACCTCCAGCTACAGCAAATTTTGCCGCAATATTAAATCGCTTATTATTAGGGTCCTCAGTTGCTTGATTTTTCTTGAATATAAATTCCTTTTCAATATCTAAAGAGTCTTTCTTATATGGATCATTAAAAGCTTCAATAGAAATTTCTTGACTTGATGGCTTTATAGCATATCCACTTACTGAAACAAGCAATATTAAACATACAACTAATAAGTTCTTAAACATCTGTCTGTACTTTATTATGATACAATCTATTACTAAATAAAATTGATTGTGTAATAAATATTAATACAAGGCTACAACAATTTTATCAAGACCTAATTAATTCGCTATCTCGAAAACTTTTTGAATGAATATTTAAGTATTCAATCTTTAAAATCAGGAGGTATTTGCAAATGAAAATTTGAAGCTTTTTGAAATGCATGGGCAAAACTTGCAATCACTCCTTCTTCATATAGATTCCCCAAAAAAGAAATACTCGTTGGATGTCCATCCGCATCGAATCCAGAAGGAACGGTCACGACTGGATGTCCAGTCAAATTGGTAATCAACAATTGTCTGCCTCCGAAAGTTGGAGCAATTATAACGTCATAATCTTTAAACAACTCATGAATCTCTTCTATCAACAAATTTCGAAATCGGTTGGCTTGTAAATACTCTACTGCTGGAATAAATCGTGCTTGTCTAAGTGAATTTGCTCTTGACCGCTTCGTTTGTTGGACCATCATATCCACCTTACCTGTTCTAACCATATCATCAAACATGGCAGCAGCTTCAGACCGCAATATGATATCAAAGCCTGCATAAGGATAATCCTTGGGCAACAATATAGGGCTTCTTTCGATACCTAAATCGTCTAAAACTTTTAATACTTCACGCAAGTTATCTCCCGAGTCAGAACTATCTGCTTCTATTTCATTTTTCAAATAGCCAATTTTTAAGGATCGAATATCTAAGTTGGGATTAAAATCAAAACCTTCTTCAATTAATGTTTTATCCGTAGCATCCTTCCCTCTAATCACCTCAAACACAATGGCACAATCTTCCGCCGAACGAGCTAATGGACCGACCTTATCCATAGACCAAGAAAGACTCATCACCCCATCTCTGCTCACTCTTCCGTAAGTAGGCCTCAGACCTGATACACCATTCCTTGTGGCTGGGGAAGTAATCGAACCTAAGGTTTCTGTTCCTAAAGCAAAAGCAACTAAGCCCGCAGAAGTTGCTGAGCCTGAACCAGCCGAAGAACCACTAGCACCTTGCGAAACATCCCATGGATTTTTTGTTTGCCCATCAAACCAAACATCTCCTCTAGCAAGTGCTCCAGAACTTAGTTTAGCGATCAATACAGCTCCAGCATCTTCTAGTTTCTTAATGACTGTAGCTGTGTGATCGATGACTTGATTTTTATAAGGCATAGCACCCCAAGTAGTGGGATAACCTTTTACAGACATGAGATCTTTGGTGCCATATGGAATGCCGTGTAAGAGTCCTCTATCAACACCTTGTGCCAATTCTTCATCTGCTCGTATGGCTTGTGCAATAGCCATATCCTCTGTAATCGTAATGGCACACTCCAAAATGGGATCATATTTTTTTAGGCGTTCTAAATACAATTTAGTAAGCCTCAAAGAGCTCAATTGTCCTGATCGCAATAGTGAAGCTAATTGAGGAATAGAATAAAATGCTACTTCATTTAGATCCTCAGGCAAAATAAGTTTTGGTAATGGTGTAAAAAAGGCACTATCTCCTATCATAGGCATTTGGAATCCATAAGGATGAGGATCAAACAAGAGGGCTGGGAAAGTTTGATGTGGAAGATCATAGGCTCTCAGAGAATCATAGCCATTCAAATTTCTTCCTAGGTAGCTATGGAGGGTATCAATTTTGGATGCTTCAAATGAAAGTCCATACAACTTTTGGGCATGTTCTATATCAGTCTGTGTAAATTTTGCACTTTGACATGAGATGAATAAAATACAGCAGCAACAAATTTTTACAAGGTTCATAAGCTCGATAATCTATTCATAAGGTAAGAAATTTATCAATTAAACATTTTGTCTATAGAATGGAATGAGCTTTCGATGTTTAGTGATATTTTAAAGTATTATTAATTCCACAGAATCCAGAATATCGAAAACTTTTACACTATGAAAAAAATTAATTGGAGATATGGAATAGGAGAAGTCATTATTGTAATTATTGGAATTACCCTTGCCTTCGCCTTAAATGAATTTAATTCCAGTAGAGTTGAAAAAGCTGAATTCAAACAATATTTAAAAAATATTGTAATGGATATGAACGAAGAAATTATACAGCTAGAAAAAAATACAAACACCTTAGAAAGTAATGATGACAAAGTCGCTGAAATTTTAGATTACATAGACTTTCCTAAACAAGCATATGGCAAGCCTCTTCAACAATTATTCGAAATTGCCAACTTAGTAAGTTTTCAGCCAGAAAATATATCCTATCAAACCTTGGTAAATTCTGGAGATGCTAAATTGATAAAAGATCTATACATTAGAAAACATATAGAGTCACATTATGCAAGTCATAAACACATATTGAAACAATATGAAAGAATGGAGACGATACACAAAAATTATCTAGGTGATTTTTTTATTAAGGAAATTGATTTTAGCGAAATTGAAAAAGGCAGAGCAACATTCTTTAAAAATCCCTTAATCAAAAACATCCTAATCAGTCTTAGAGGAAGTTATCAGCTGGTCATAAAAGCCAATGATGAATTGATTGAAAGTAATCAACAAACTATCAAGCTCCTAAAAGACATCCTCCAAGAATAAATGGTAATTTAATACTCATGAAATACATGCTAAGTTGGACATGCTGTCTAGGCCTATTCTTAATTTTATCTTGTAATAATAAGGCGCTCAAAAGTCCTAAAATGACTCCAGTCAAAGTTGCGCCATTTGAAAATCTCGATACCATCGCAACGAATAATTGGTGGGAAAGAACTGCTAACCCGATTATAGACGTCAAGGTTGATAGAAAAGATGTAATTGCATTTGGGATCTATACATTGCACAAAAACACTTTAAAATTAAGTGCACAAATGTTTCCACTTTATCCAAATGAAACAAGAGAAATTCGATTAGAAATAAAGAAGAAAAATCAATGGCTTGAAGTCCAAAAAGTATTGGTGAATGATATCGGTTGGTCAGGCTTATTTAGAATCGAAAACTGGGATAGCTCCTCTGATATAGCCTATAGGATAAGACATGGCAAAGAAGCTTCATTCGAAGGTCTTATTAGAAAGGACCCAAAGGATAAACCTGTGATTGTCCTCGCAGCATTATCATGCAATAGCAATCAAGACAGAGGAGATAGAGCGAACTACATCAAAAACATCAACCATCAAGATCCAGATATTTTATTCTTTGCTGGAGATCAATCTTATGACCATAAAGAACATACCGCTGCTTGGTTAAAATTTGGAATGCAATTTCGAGAGCTATTTAGAACCCGTCCTTGTGTTACCATACCGGATGATCACGATATAGGTCAAGGAAACATATGGGGAGAATATGGCAAAAAGGCTTCTTCATCTGCTGGAAATGATGGGGGCTACTTTTATCACCCTGAATATGTCAAAATGGTAGAACGTTGTCAAACAGCTCACCTGCCCGATCCCTTCAATGCAACACCCATCAAACAAGGAATTGGGGTATATTATACGCAACTGATTTGGGGTGGAGTTGATTTTGCCATCATTGAAGATCGAAAATTTAAGTCAGGCCCAAATGGCAAAATTCCACAGCAAGGGCCGAGACCTGATCACATAAGAAACCCCGAATACAATCCTAAAGATATTGACTTAGAAGGTTTAGAATTACTTGGAAAGAGACAATTGGATTTCTTAGATGCTTGGGGATCTCATCAGGACGAAAATCAAATGAAGGCCGTATTGTCACAAACGGGATTTTGTGGTGGAGCGCATTTACACGGAGAAAAATCTAATCGTTTGCACGCTGATTTAGATTCAAATGGCTGGCCACAAACAGGAAGAAAAAAAGCATTGCAGGCCATTAAGAAAGCGAATGCCGTTCACATAGCCGGTGACCAACACTTATCAACAGTCATCCAACACGGGATAGAAGAATTTGATGATGGCCCCTGGGCATTCGTAGTGCCCGCTATTGTTAATGATTACTATAGCAGATGGTGGTGGCCTGAAAATGAAGAGGCAGGTGAAAACTCCAATAAGGCATTACCCTGGACTGGACAATACTTAGATGGATTTAATAATAAGATTTCAATGCATGCCTATGTTAACCCAGAGAGTCCTTCTAGTGGTTCGGGTTATGGACTTATTAAATTCAAGAAGGATACAAAAGAAGTCACTTTTGAATGTTGGCCAAGAGATGTTGATGTATCATCACAAGATGCGAAACAATTCAAAGGGTTCCCTATTAGCATTCATTTGCAATAGTTATATTTTGAAAATCATCAAGGTTTGATTCTAGCCAATCTGTTACTAATAATTTGAACCCCTAATGGTTTTCCAATGCTATTTATGGCTGCCAATTTTTCTTTGAGCAGCCTATCTAAACTTTGTAATTCATGATTCAATTCTGTTGAAACAGCCTGTCGAACTTCCTCTGCTTGAGCAGTGGGTGGATAATCACCGCGTTGTTGATCAGCCATTAAAAAAGCTAGACGATTGTTGATTCGTATTCCATAATTTAATGGATCCTGTCTGCTCTGATTCTTAGTCATATGAATGTTATTTTCAATCACAGACATTTCCTCTTCGAGTGATTTTGTCAAGGACAAAAATTCATCATAGTCAGCATCTCCTTCGAGTTTATTAGAAAAGTATTCAATGTCATCTCTGATACTTTGTATATCTATCATGGCCTGATGTGCCTCACTCACCTTATCTCTTACACCTAATAAAAAATCCAATTGTTTTTCATATTCGGCCTGAGTCGTCTTCATCCTAGGATCTTTATTTATTGAAAATTTTGATTCAGTCTCTGCACCATCCACGATCAACCTCGCGGTGTAATCTCCAGGCACAGCTTTTGGGCCTCTATTGGGAGAAGAGTAAAGGACCATTCCATCAAATTCTAAAAAGCCTGGATATCGCATATCCCAAACAAAGCGATTATGCTCTGCTTGAACTTCCATTTTTTGATTCTTACTTGAAGCTTTATTGCTAAATTCTTGAATTACGACTCCTTCTTTATCAATAATTTCTAAAGACACATTCATGTCCTCGGTGTAATCTTTTATGAAGTAATTGAAGAGTACTCCATTTGGATGATTTTCTCCAACCAATTTTAGATTACGTGTCCCACGGCCTCCACCCTGAGCCATTCGATATGCAGGTTTTGGTTCGAATAGATGATGGGTCTTGCCCATAATATTTTGATCCAATTGCCGGACTGGATTTAAATCATCAATCATCCAAAAACTTCTTCCGTGAGTAGCTGCAATTAGTGATTCATCCTTAATATTTAAGTCTCTAATAGAAACAATGGGCAAGTTTAATTGAAAGGGTTGCCATTGGGCTCCATCGTCAAATGAAATGTACATACCCCACTCAGTCCCTGCATACAAAAGACCTTCCCTTACGGGGTCTGCTCTTAATGCTCTTGTATAATGATTGGAAGGAATTCCATTAGTAATTTTTGTCCAAGTTTTACCGTAGTTATTTGTTTTATAGAGATAGGGTTGATAATCGCCAAACTTATAATGGGTTGCTGCGATATAGGCTCCTCCTTTTTTAAATGGGTGTACGTCAATGCAATTCATCATATTAAATTTGGGGGAATCTTTTGGTGTAACGTTATCCCAAGTTTTGCCATTATCTCGGCTCACATGGATCAGCCCATCATCACTTCCTGTCCAAATAACTCCTGGTTCCAAAGTGGATTCTGCAATGGCAAAAATGTTGGCATAAAATTCAGCACCGGTATTGTCTTGTGTAATGGCTCCTCCTGAGGATTTAATGGTTTCAGGGTCATTACGTGTTAAATCCGGGCTAAGTAATTCCCAAGATTGGCCCTCATTGGTGGTGACATGTAAATGATTCGATCCTGCATACAGGCGATTGGGATCATTCGGACTAAACATGACAGGGAAATTCCAATTGAAACGATACTTCATTACCTCTGCTCCTGAACCTGCTGGGTTGTCTGGATAGACATTTACAGATCTGGTTTGTCCGGTATAATGGTCTTTACGCATCATGTATCCTTTGTACGTTCCTCCATATACGATGTCATTATTTTTTGGATCGGGAGCGAGATGTGCACTCTCTCCACCAGCTGTTGGCTCCCAATCACTCTCACTGATTACACTATTGGGAGATCGGTGAGAAATTCGAATCGTGCTGTTATCTTGCTGTGCTCCATAAATCCGAAAAGGAAAATGATTATCTGTCGAGACTCGATAAAACTGTGCAGTAGGTTGATTATGATAGGTTGTCCAATTTTCGCCCGCATCAAAACTTACTTGTCCTCCCCCATCATCAGCAATACCCATCCTTTGATTATTATTAGGATCAATCCATAGATCGTGATGATCTCCATGAGGTGTTTGGATGCGTTCAAAATTTTCTCCACCGTCGTTTGATCTCCAGAAGCCCACATTCAATACGTAGACGCGATCTTCATTTTGTGTATCAGCATAGATCCGTGTATAGTACCAAGCTCTCTGTCTTAAGGCTCTGTTAGAACTGGTCTTCTTCCAAGTCATACCTCCATCATCAGATCTAAATACCCCTCCATTCTCTGCTTCGATGATGGTCCATACCCTATCAGAATTTAAAGGTGATACTGTCACTCCAATAATCCCAATTACACCTTTAGGTAATCCGGGTCTATTGGTAATCTGTGTCCAGTTATCTCCTCCATCGGTACTCTTCCATAAGTGACTATCTGGACCTCCACTATCCATCCGGTACCCATTTCTTTTTATTTGCCATGTCGAAGAATACATGATTCTAGGATTATTTGGATCTAATGCAATATCTACTGCTCCAGCCTTGTCACTTATGTACAAGATCTTTTCCCAACTTTTACCACCATCTGTTGAGCGATAAAGTCCTCTTTCATTATTGGGTTTCCAAAGATTACCCATCGCGGCAACATAAACGATATCGGGATTTGTTGGATGGACTTTTATTCTTCCTATATGCTCAGAATTTTTCAATCCAATAAATTCCCAACTATCTCCAGCATCTGTAGAGCGCCACAATCCTTTACCAGAAGATACATTTCCTCTTACGGTCTGCTCACCTTCACCAACATAAATCACATTTGGATCACTTTCTGATACGGCAATTGCACCAATGGATCCTCCGAAATAACCGTCAGAAATACATGACCAAATATTTCCTCCATCAATCGTCTTCCACACGCCACCACCAGCTGTACCGATATAGTATAGATTTGGATTAGAAGTTACTCCTGCAACTGTCCCAGCTCTTCCCCCTCTAAATGGGCCGACGAGACGCCATTGCATCGTATTGAAATAAAATTCATCAACGGATGTGCTTTGTACACTTTTCTTTTGCGCTACGCAAGAGCTCAAACTAAAGATCAGTGTCGAGGCTAGAAGAAATAGAATGTTTTTCATGGTAGAATGATTTGTCTAAATATAGTCATTGATGTTTGATAAAAAAAGACTATCAAAATCTACTTATAAACTCCTTCGATAAATAATTACGAACTACATCAACTTTTCAATACTGAGCCCTTCATGAGCCAACTCTAAAGATTCAATTGCAGTTTCATTTGCATCTGCCTTCAAATCGGTCCAAGCTATTTTCACTGGAAAACTTTTATAAATTTTCCAAACTACTACTGGCTCATGTTTTTCGTTCAAGAGTGAAATACGTAAATCTCTTCGTTCTACTTGGTTCTGATTAATGGCATTGATCCACTCAAAAAAATCATTGTCACTCTGTACAATTCCTCTTCTCAGTGTAATATTATTATTTATTTTTCGACCAGGCATTTGAATACTAGCTGTTGAAGGTGAAGATCCTTCTCTATATTCAATAACTTCAATTTCCGAAGAAAGTCCTGAAACTTCACTTACATCGATACGATTACCGTTCCATTCTACCATAAAATGAAACGTACTTATTGGATATGAACTCATGATAAGAATTGTATTTAGTTATTACAAAAACTCTTATTTGATCAATGCAAAATATATATCCTTTACTAAGATAGAAGATATGTATATATTATTTCAAAACAGTAAGTGATTACGCTAATAATTAGCATGAATTCAAGCTCAAATTGCAAATGCTCTATGGGTGTATCCTCATTTTTTTTTCGGAACTTCGTTTGCTGATGAAATGTGTGAATAAAATAGCGAATGAAAATAGTAATCATAGGTACTGCCAGCCCTTATAGAGGAGGATTAGCTACATATAATGAAAGGCTGGCCACCGAATTACTACAGGAAGGACATGAAGTCAACATTCATACTTTCACGGTTCAATACCCAAACTTTCTATTCCCGGGTAAAAGCCAATATACTGATGAGCCTAGCCCTAAGCACTTAAATATTGTGCGTTCTATAAATTCCATCAATCCTATTAATTGGTTTCGAATAGGCAATCAAATAAGGAAGCAACAGCCAGACCTAATCATTATTAAATTTTGGCTTCCTTTTATGGGTCCTTGTTTTGGATCGATACTCAGAAGAATTAAAAAAAATAATCACAGTAAGGTACTTTGTATTGTTGACAATATGATTCCACATGAATCGAGAATCGGTGATAAACCTTTCACAAAATATTTCATTAAGCCTGTAGATTATTTTGTGGCGATGTCAAAAAGTGTTTTAAAAGATATAGCATCATTTGATTCAACAAAACCTAAGCTTCTTTCCCCTCACCCGCTTTTTGATAATTTTGGTGAGCTACTATCAAGAGAAGATGCTTTAAAGAAGTTGAAACTTTCGGATGAATATAGATACCTTCTATTCTTTGGCTTCATTAGAAAATATAAAGGGCTTGACTTACTTATTGAAGCATTTGCAGACCCTCGATTTAGAAATCAAAAAATCAAGCTAATTATCGCTGGGGAGTATTACGCTGATAAAGAATTATATGTGAATTTGATCAAGCAACATAATTTAGAAACTGAGATAATTCAGGTTAACGAGTTTATTTCAAACTCCGAAGTTAGATACTACTTCAATGCGGCGGATGTAATCGTACAGCCTTATAAAACAGCCACACAAAGTGGCGTTACGCAAATTGCCTATCATTTTAATAAACCGATGATTGTGACAGATGTTGGAGGTTTATCAGAACTTTGTCCTCATGAAAAAG
Source organism: uncultured Saprospiraceae bacterium (assembly GCA_937961455.1). Taxonomy (GTDB): domain Bacteria; phylum Bacteroidota; class Bacteroidia; order Chitinophagales; family Saprospiraceae; genus CALGNN01. Next base: position 5,724 of record CALGNN010000074.1, on the reverse strand, counting down.
TTGGTTATGTAGTTGATCCTGCACCTAGAGCAATAAGTAATGCTATTTTTGACTTTTTTAATAAACAAATGCTTGAGGCATTTACTGAAAATGTGAAGGAAGAAAAAAAGAAATACGCATGGAGTGTATTAACAAAAAACATTATGCAACTAATCGATAAAAGCTAAAGATCAAAAAATGAAATATATAAGCAAGGCACCGTTTCGAATTGGTTTGGCTGGTGGAGGTACTGATGTGAGTCCTTATTCAGATATCTATGGTGGGACGATTCTCAATGCAACGATTGATCTTTTTGCGACTACCGTTATTATACCTCGTGATGATGGAAAGATTATCATTAACGCCATTAATGCAGGCTTGAAAGTAGAACTTGATGCAGCAGATGTACTAGAAGATATTCCAGACCTAAGTCTTCAAATTGGGGTTTATAATCACATGGTAAAAAACTATGCAAAGAAGCCACTTGCATGTGAACTAATCACAACCATTGATGTGCCAACAGGATCTGGATTAGGGACTTCTTCTACGATGGTGGTATCTATGATTGGTGCTTTTATGGAATGGTTAAAATTGCCTTTAGGAGAATACGACATTGCTCAAATGGCGGTTACGATAGAACGAAAGGAGTTGCAAATGGTAGGTGGCAAACAAGATCAATATGCGGCAACTTTTGGGGGATTTAATTTTATGGAATTTTATGAAAATGATCGTGTCATTGTCAACCCATTAAGAATTAAATCTGACATTATTCAAGAGCTGAATCATCACCTCTTGTTATTTTATACAAAAACAAAAAGAGCCTCTTCAAAAATTATTGAAATACAAAGTGCCAATTTTCAAAACCAAATTCCTGAAGTCTTAGAAGCGTCTCACAACTTGAAAGAACAAACTGTCAAGATGAAAGAAGCTTTGTTGATTGGCAAACTTTCTAATATTGGAGCCCTACTCCACATGAGCTGGGAAAATAAAAAATTGCTTGCAAGCGGCATCTCTACTGAACGGATTGAATCAATCTATGATTCTGCCATCAAATCAGGTGCCATGGGTGGTAAAATATCTGGTGCTGGAGGTGGAGGATTTATGTTATTTTACTGTCCGAAAAATAGCAGATACAAGGTGACAGAAAAATTAGCGGAACATGGAGCTGACTATCAACGATATCACTTTCATAACAAAGGATTAGAAACATGGACAAGTCAACAATAATAGCGCAGAACTTTGAGGCTTCAATACAACTGAAGCAGGATACCTTAAAGGACCCTACGATCATACAAACCATCATATCTGTTACAAATAAAATTATTGAAACTTACCGTAATGATGGGAAGGTCCTATTTTGTGGCAATGGCGGAAGTGCAGCTGATGCACAACATTTGGCTGCCGAACTTACAGGGAGATATTACTTTGATCGCCCTCCACTAAATGCGGAAGCCTTGCATACTAACACCTCTTATTTAACAGCTGTTGCTAATGACTACTCCTATGATGAAATTTATTCAAGACTATTAACAGCGGTTTGTAACAGTGGAGATATCCTGATAGGATTATCTACTTCAGGCAATTCTACGAATGTCATTAATGCTTTTATAAAAGCGAAAGAGATGGGATGCACTACCGTGGGATTTACCGGCAAGGGTGGAGGAAAATTAAAAGCGCACTGTGACTTCATTATTGAAATTGAATCAACAAATATTCCCAGAATTCAAGAATGTCATATGCTTATTGGACACTGTATCTGTGAGCTTGTAGAAAAAGAAATGTTTCCCCAGACCTAATATGGAAGCGATTATACTTGCAGGAGGTTTAGGCACGAGATTGCGTTCTGAAGTACAGGATGTACCTAAGTCAATGGCATTAATTCAAGATAGACCTTTTGTGGAGTATTTACTTGATTATCTCATTGACGCTGGTGTGCAGCATATTATTTTCTCTATCGGTTACAAGTCTCAAATCATTCAAGATCATTTTTCAAATGTCTATCGCAATTGTAAAATTTCGTATGCTGTAGAGACGCAATTATTAGGCACTGGTGGTGCTATCAAAAATGCAATGACAGAAGTGCAAGATGAACATGTCATTGTTTTAAATGGAGATTCCCTTTTTATTACACAGTTAAAAGATCAGTATCAAACACATTTAGATCTGGGTGCTGATGTCACCTTAGCCTTGAAACCCATGAAGAATTTTAATCGCTACGGTACTGTTGAATTGACTGAAAATAATCGCATTACTGCCTTTAATGAAAAGCGAGAAGTGGATGAAGGCTTGATTAATACTGGCTCCTATATTTTTAATGTCAAGCGTTTTAAGGAAACCGCATTCCCTGAGAAATTTTCTATAGAGAGGGAGTTTTTTGAAACACATGTTGTGGAGAAGCATTTTTACGCTTATCGTTCTGAGGGATACTTTTTAGACATAGGAATACCTAAGGATTTTAAAAAGGCTCAATATGAAATAGGAATCTTTCCAAAGATTGATAAAAGTTGGACGCTATTTTTGGATAGAGATGGTGTTATCAATAAAAAGCGGGACAATGATTATGTGAAAACTACAGAAGAATTAGAACTACTTCCAGGAGCTATCGAAGCAATAGCTTCCTTGTCTAAAATTTTTGGAAGGTTGATCATTGTTACAAATCAACAGGGAGTAGGCAAAAAATTAATGACTGCTGAAAGTCTATCAGAAATTCATCAAGTCATCATTCAAAATGTAGAAAACCTTGGTGGGCACATAGATGCTATTTACTATGCACCACAATTAGTAGCTGAACGATCACCCATGAGAAAACCACAAATTGGGATGGCCTTAAAAGCTAAAGAAGATTTTCCCGAAATAGATTTCGAGAAAGCCATCATGATTGGGGATTCGCCTAGCGATATCCAATTTGCAAAAAATGCAAAGATGATTCCGATTAGCATTGGCATGGAAGATAAAGAAGGTACAGCAGCCTATAACTTAAATGCTTTGTCAGAGTTTGATGATATCCTCCAGAGCATATTGCAGCCAAGGGATTAAACACTAATTATCCTTTAAAGCCCTTTTTCCTTTTACTCTTATAGGCGGTTGTTTCATCTAGGAGCAAAGCTTCTTGTAGCGTTTCTTCAAGTGCAGCCATAGGAATTTCTGTGATATTTTTGATGGTTATACCAGACACTTGTTTTCTTCCTTTGCAGTCTAGAATACCTTGACTATTGGAGAGTTCATTTCCACGTAAAAATACCAACTCAATACTTTGATCATCATTAGGCCTTAGATAGCAAATCCAGGATCGACCATAATAAAAGGGAATACGATATCTCAACTTATCCTCCAGCTCCAGTTGATTGCTTAATAAATCATGCAAAAACAAGAGCACGGCTCTCTGATGATTTTCGAATTGATAAATAAAATTTTCTACTTCATTCATGCTTGCACCTGTTTGCGCTCATGAGAATATTTTAAAGAATGAAAGCTATAAAATAATTTACTAAGCACGAATTAATGCATTACAAATGTCTAATAAATTAAGCCGAGTTTATATTTTTATTAGACGCTATAGTTTAATTAAAAAAATTTAATTAGCTTTGATTAGACGAAACCGTTTAGATATGCCTAAAATTGTTGCTTCACAAAATGACTGGATAAAATTGGGATACCAACTATTCTCCTCATCTGGAATCATGGGAATAAATGTTGACCAAATGTCAAAACTTCTCAAGTGCAATAAATCGAGTTTTTATTGGCACTTCAAGACTAAAGATGAATTTATTGATCGAATCATCGCTCATTGGATCAGCTCTGACACACACCAGATCATAAAACTGGTAGACACTGAATTATCTGGGCGAGCAAAATTTGAAAACTTGGTGAAGATTTCATTTAAAAAAGATGCCCATTTAGATTTTGTTTTTTTTCTAAAAAGATATGCTAGAAAAAATAAAAAGATTACAAAACTCATTGATCAGATTGATGCTGAAAGGATAAATTATGTAGTGAAGTTGCTTATTGAAATGAAGTATCCCAAAAAGGAAGCAAGTATAAAAGCACAAATATTCTATAAATATTTAATAGGCTATCACGAAATGATCAGATACAAAAAGCAAGAAAAAGATTACTACAAAGAAGTGATGAATGAGCTCAATCATTTTATAAAAATTAAATAATACCTAAGATGAAAAGAAATATTTATTTGATAATAGCAGGTGTCATTAATTTGTTTACAGCTTTTATACATGTTATTGCAGGGCAGTTTGACCTCGTTGACCCCTTAATAGAAAGTGCATTGAACCAGCAGATAAAGACGGAATGGCTAAGCGTTTGGCATATAATTACTGTTACACTATTTCTAAGCGCTTTCTATTTACTTCGCCAAGGAATAAAACCTTCAAAAAACGACACCAAACAATTGATTCAGTTTATAGGATTCTTATATACTTTATATGCTTTTGTATTTGTTATTTGCAGTTTGTTTATGAGCAAATTTGCTCCTCAGTGGATATTATTATTACCTATTGGAATTCTGGCCATTTTAGGAGCTACTAAATCTGTATAAAATTTCAGTTCTAATCTCAGCAAAATAGAAGATTAGAAAGGCTTACTGACAACTCGAAATATTTCAAAATAGCATACAAAAAAAGGAGCAACAATTGTTGCTCCTTATATGGTTCATGTATTATAATCTGTTAAGTATTAATAACCATCGTTTTGTGTAATTACACCAAAACTTGATAAAACTTCAGATACTGGAATGGGGAATAAGTGATATTTACTATCAATCGTTTGTCCCATTTCATCATTAACGGTACCTGTTCTAACTAAATCAAACCATCTCTGGCCTTCAAAAGCTAACTCAAGTCTTCTTTCGTCAGCGATAGCAGATCTTACCTCTCCTTGTGAAGAAGCTGTTGAGTCACCTAAACCAGCTCTAGCTCTAATTTTATTTAATTCAGCTAGTGCACCTGCTGTATCTCCATTTTCATTTAATGCTTCAGCATATAAAAGGATAACGTCTCCCAATCTCAACTCGATCCAATCGTGATCTGGACCTCCAGTTTGAGGGAATTTTGGTGAAGATAAAAGTGCTGTATCGATTGTTACATCTCTTCTTAAGTCTCCAACACTTGCATCGAATGCTGCAATTAAATCTTCATCTAAAGGCTCTAAAGATTTTGTATCTAGTCCACCTGACCATGACCAAAATTCTGAAAAACCATATTCGTCTCCAATAGAACTATTTATTTGAGTAGCATAAATGATTTCAGAATTTAAATCATTATCCACACCAAAAATGTCAGCAAAGTTTTCTTGTAAACTTATTCCTGCTGCATCCGCTCCGCTGACAACAGCAGAAAGATGTGGTGCAGCAGCACTATAATTTCCTAATTGCATGTAGACTTTTCCTAGCATTCCTTGAGCTGCATACTTAGATGCTCTACCATTATTTATTCCAGTCCCTAGAGCTGCAATAGCATCTTCTAAATCAGGAATGATAACAGAACTATATACTTCTGATGCAGGTGTTCTAGATAAAACACTTCCGTCTGATGCATTTGGTTCTGCAGATAAATTAACTGTAGTGGCTCCAAAAACTCTAACTAGTTTAAAGTAAGCTAGACCTCTTAAAAATTTAGCTTCACCAACTTCAGTTGCGTTTTCAGAATTTTCAATTACATTGTTTGCACTTAAGATAGACTTGTATAAACCTGAGTATAAAGGACCAAAAAACTGATCTTCCATAGCTGTTAA
>CALGNN010000073.1 GCA_937961455.1 uncultured Saprospiraceae bacterium | reverse complement strand
AACACCCATTCTACCTGAACTATTTTCGATTGTCACCTCTAATTGCCCTCCAGTATATAAATTCAAACTTCCTAAGGTGTCTATGCCTATTTCAGAAAATGCATTATTAGGTGCTATAAATCTTACTACAGGGGCGTAAGTACCTTTTCCACTAAAAATTCCAGCTCTAACCACTTTGTCGGCAGTGGGTGTCCATCCTGGCATATTAAATGCCCGCTCATCATTTTGTAATGTGTATTCTCCATAGAAGTATAATAAGTTAGGAGCGCTAACAGAACCTATGTTAACAGTACCACCATTATACCCAATAATACCTGAACCATTAATGGACCATGGACTTATCATAGAATTCCAAGTACCATTTGCATATCCTTGAAAATTGGTACCATCAAAACGAATTGTTCCATCAGTCGTACTTGATGTATTTCCTATTTTTAAACCTCCAGTCAAAGATCCATCACCTATAATATCAAGATTTAATTGGGCTTTAAGTGATGTAACAGATAATACCATGACAAATAAGATCAAGGTATTTTGTAATTTTTTGATTAAGCTATGCTTTTTCATTGTTATGCGATTTTTTAAAGTTGTAAAAAAAATTCAGTGTAATTAGAATTGTAATTATGAACCAAATGTAACTCAGGAGAATACTTCCGACAATCCCCCTTTTGAGTGAAAATGTCTTTTTTAGCTCAAGTCGAAAAATTTCTAATTGGATGCGAAGGATTTGTAAAAACCAACTGTCTAAGAGATATTATTTAAAATTTAATCTAAAAAGGAACATGAAGTACCTATCTTTTTCTTTACTCCTTATCGTTGGAGTTGCATTATCATTAACCTCTTGTAAAGACGGAAACTGTACTGAAACACTTTGGTATCAAGATGCTGATAATGATGGATTGGGAAACCCCGATGTAAGTCAATTAGCATGTGAGCAACCATCCGGATTTGTGAACAATGATACCGATGATGATGATTCGGGTGAAATTGAACCTGGAATACTTACACCTGTTGCAGCATTTGATGAATTTAATCCTGACGCTGTGACGATTTCATTTGACGGAGATCAAATTACAATTGAATCTAATGGAATACCCAATCACACAAGTCCATACTATCAAGAATCTAGTAGCTATTATATAGACCCTGTAGTTGCAGTATCTGCTCAAATGTCTCCTGGTAAAATTGGTTCTAGGAGCTACTCTTTGACTGTATCAAATGCACCAAAGCATGCAGCAAATTCATCTGTAACTGGATTGGGTGCTATTGGTATTTCGGTAACAGGAGCTCCTATCTTCAATGATGAAGAAGGGCCCAATATATCGCTTTCCGAAAATGTTGCTTCCGGATTTGATTATGCTGGAGGTCATATGGGTCCAACTGGATACCATTATCATCTTGAGTCGGCTGATGTTGAAGAAAATACCAGCTTATCATTCGATGATGAAAAACTTGTAGGAATTCTACAAGATGGATTCTTATTATATGGACGCAGAGATTATGATGGAAGCTATCCTACAGATTTGGATGAATCAGGTGGTCACTTTGGTATCACTCCTCATAGCAATGGAGCGGAAGTATATCATTACCACATTATTAACGAATTTTATATAGGCTCATACATTCTTTTGTTTGGAGTTGACTTGCAAGGGACTCCTAATGCCATAATGTAGTTTTTAATTAAATTGAATTTCAAGAAAAGTCCATAGGTTTAGTATATATAAAAGAGCTAATTCGAGGGCTTTTTTTCAATTTTTAATATGACAAGATTTAGCACAATTCTAATACTCATAATGCTTTCAAGCATGGCTTGTCAAAGGCAGCCTATTGAAGTACCTACGACCATTAAATCAAAAATTGAAATGGAAGCCGTTCCGCAAATGGAAGTTCCTTTGAATAGCATTCAAAAATCAAAACTCAAGTATCACAGCAATAATTCGAAATGGACTTTAGATGGAAAAGCATATTCTGGCTTTGTCGAAGCTTATTATCCTAATAACACATTAAAAGAAAAATTTGGAATTTTAAATGGCAAAAAACATAGTGTAGAAAAGCACTATTTTCCAGATGGTCATCTTGCAAAGTTGTCACACTACCATCAAGGAAAATTACATGGAGAGAAAAAAGTCTGGTCAGCAGATACTGCCCATGTATTACTTTCGCATCTAAATTATCATCTTGGTAAAGTACACGGTATTCAAAAGAAATGGTATCCAACTGGAGAACTATTTAAATTACTACATGTTAATATGGGAGCAGAAGAGGGCCTTCAACAAGCCTTTAGAAAAAATGGAGATTTGTTTGCCAATTATGAAGCGCGTGATGGTAAAATTTATGGATTGAGAAAGTCCGCACTTTGTTTCGAATTAGACAATGAGAAAGTGCAATACGACGATTAAAGAGCCATAAAATTCACTTGCACATTCGTTACAAATGATCAAATTAATTGATCATTTGTATGGGAAAGGTCACCAAAATTGCAAGACTGCTAATTGGTTTATTTGTATTTTCGTATTTCATAATGTATTTAATATATGAAGTTGCCCATTCCATTTTTCGTTTTTCTAATCATAAGCTTTCAAGCTCAAGCGCAACTTATCACCCTATCCCCTTCCAATGCAGGTCCCGACGATCAAATCAGCATCATTTTCGATGCAAGTGAAGGAAATGGAGAACTGGCAAATGCTGATAAGATATACATGCATCATGGTGCAACACTCTCAGCTCCAGATGGAACAGATTGGAATTATGTAATAGGTAATTGGGGCCAAGATGATGGTGTAGGAGCAATGACAAAGGTGCCCAATGAAGATTCAAAATGGCAAATTACTTTAAGCCCTACGGTAAGAGCATATTTTAATGCGAATCCTGATGATAATATATTTAGAATTTCTGCAGTATTTAGAAATGCAGATGGAAGCCAAAAAGGTACAATCAATCCAGGAAACTATAATTGGGGAACTAGTGCAGCTAACTTGGATATTTATATTAATCTCAACATTGAGAATTTTGTCACAATAGAAAAACCTAATGCTCCTCAAGTATTTGTCGAATCTGGATCATCAATTGAATTACAAGCTCGATCTTCAAACCTTGCCAATAGCATCCAGCTTTATATTGATGAAGGAAGTGGCTTTCAGTTGATGACTGAATCTGCTAATCAAGAACAAATTCAATTTGATTATTTCCCAAGTTCCTCAACAGACATCACGGTAAAAGTAGTTGCCGATATTAATGGCACAAGCTATGAAGACATCAGCCAACACGAAATAGTAGTAAATCCTATTTTGCAAACGAGTGCTTTGCCTGATGGTTTGAAACCAGGAATCAATTATCATCCGAGTGATCCTACTCAAGCAACATTAGTTATTGAAGCTCCAAATAAAGACTTTGTCTATGCTATTGGAGATTTTACTGATTGGGAATTAAGGGATGACTTCTTTATGAATAAAACACCTGACGGTGAATTTTTTTGGTTGAATATTGATCAATTGTCGCCAGGGCAAGAATATGTTTTTCAATACTGGGTGGATGGTATAATTAAAATCGTAGATCCTTATACAGACAAAGTTATGGATCCATGGAATGATCCGTTTATCAGTGAAAGCACCTACCCGAATCTGATTAGTTATGACAAAACAGAAAATGGCCTAGCGAGTGTTTTACAAACTGGACAAAGTGCATTTAATTGGGCTGCCTCTGAGACTACTTGGCAAAGACCAGATCAAAATCATTTGGTCATTTATGAATTGCACATTAGAGATTTTCTCAAAGCGCATAGTTTTGAGGTCTTGACGGATACCCTCTCCTATTTAAAACGCCTAGGGATTAATGCCATTGAGCTCATGCCTGTCAACGAGTTTGAAGGCAATGAAAGCTGGGGATATAATCCTTCATATTTTTTCGCACCAGATAAATATTATGGCCCAAAAAACGAATTAAAAAAATTCATACAAGCCGCTCATCAGCAAGGCATTGCTGTCATCATGGACATCGTAATGAACCACGCTTTTGGACAAAACCCCATGGTGCGTATGTATTTTGATCAAGCGACAGGAAAGCCTTCTGCAGACAATCCCTGGTTTAACAGAGAATATGTTGGCCAATATCAATGGGGCTATGATTTTAATCATGAGTCTCCTTATACTCAAAGATTTTTAGATCGACTCAATGCTTATTGGATAGAAGAATATCATTTTGATGGCTTCAGATTTGATTTCACCAAAGGCTTCACCAATAATGCTCCGGGAGGATCTGTCGATGGTTTTGATCAATCCAGAATCAACATATTAAAAAGAATGGCTGATGAGATTAGAAACATAGACCCGGCTAGCTATATCATCCTGGAACATTGGGCACCACCAAACGAAGAGAATCAATTGGCGAATGAGGGCATGATCATGTGGAGCAACAGAACCTTTGATTTCACTCAAGCAATCTCGGGAGCGAATGGCGGCAGCTTCAATGATATGGATCGCAGTTCATTTATTTCTTTGGCAGGCAGTCATGATGAAAGAAGATTAGCTGAGGAGGCTTTGCTTCAAGGAAGAGCTGATGGATCTTACAATATTAAAGATCCTATTATCATGTTTGAGCGAATGAAACTTACCGCTGCATTTAATTTTCTACTGCCTGGGCCCAAGATGATTTGGCAATTTGATGAATTGGCTTATGATATAGATATCAATTTTAATGGAAGGACAGGAAACAAACCAAAGCCATGGGGAAATGATGGACTGGGTTATTATGAAGATCCACTGAGACAATATGTCTATCAAGCCTATAGTGGCATTTTAGATGTGAGAAATACTATCGGTCCAGACCAGCTGGCCAATGCAACAACAAATCATCAACTTTCTGGTAGCAATAGAAGGTTGAGTTACAATACAGATGGTATTGACTTGGTAGTCATTGGAAATTTCGGATTGAGTGCACAAAACATCAACCCACAATTTCCTGCGAGTGGAAGATACTATGATTATTTTTCAGGAGATTCTATAGAAGTAAATAATCCCACCACTCCCATAAATTTGAAAGCTGGAGAATGGCATATTTACACAACTGAAAAATTGTCAGAAGGACTGCCCGGTGTTGTGTCATTTTATGAAAATCCCGTTACCATCAACCCAAATCCTTTTGGTGTTGAAGATGATATCACAGTGAGGTTTGATGCAACAAAAGCATCCGCATCAGGCACAGAAGGTTTAGTAGGTGCTGAAAAAGTTTACTTTCATTCAGGTGTTGTTCAAGATGACCCGTTGGGCACAAATTGGTCTTTAGTAACAGGCACCTTAAGTGATGATGGCCTTGGCCTGATGACAGAAGTTGATGACGATATATGGGAGATTCAAATAAATGTAAGCGATTATTATGGCATCACAGATCCTTTAAATGCCTTTCGATTAGGTATGTATTTTAGAGATGCAGACAATAGCAATCTCGGTAAAGGATTTAGAGATCAAGATATCTATTTTGACATTGAATCAGATCTTCCTTTTGTATTTATTGATCCTCCTAGCTTTGGTATTGACGATGAAATCACCATTACATTTAATGCCCGAAAAGGAAACAAAGAATTACTTGGATTTGATAAAGTCTATATGCATAGCGGTGTTAATTTATCTGAAACCAATACACCTTGGATCGGCGGTTGGCAAAATGTCATTGGTAATTGGGGGCAAGATGATGGAATTGGTGAAATGCAACAAGTAGCAAACCAGCAAGATCTTTGGTCTATTAGTTTGGTACCAAGTGAATATTACAATCTCAATAATGGTTCAACGGTTCATTGGATTTCTGCTGTCTTTCGTTCTGCAGATGGAAGCGTTAAAGGAACAGGCACTCCTGGTAATATTGAAAATGGGATTATACATTCAAACTTAGATTTCTTCATAAAGAATCAACAGTTTGTTGATATAAAGGAAATAGATGAAAGTCTCAAAATAGTGGTTTACCCAAATCCGAGTACTACTTCGATTTATCTAAGTGAGGATGCATTCTATTGCACAGAGCTCATCATACATGATGTTAATGGCAAAGTCATCAGACAAAATGCTTTTAGATCTGGCAATGAAATCGATATTTCAAGTTTGGAAAATGGCTTTTACTATTTGAGTATCATCTGTAATGGAGAAAAAGTAATTAAGCCTTTTGTTAAGTTAGACTCCAACTAACACATGCGTACTATTTGTATTCCATTTGTAATTTCAATTTGTCTTTGAATAAGGATATTAAATTATTACAATTAGTTGCTGAAGGAAATCAGGAAGCCTTTGCCCAATTGTATCAGATATTTAATGTAAAGATTTACAATATTGCTTTAAACTATACGCAAAACATTCAAGAGGCTGAAGAAGTGACTCAAGATGTATTTTGCAAAGTCTATAAGCATGCCGCTAAATTTAAAGGAACATCTTCTTTGAGTACGTGGATGTACCGAATTACGGTAAACACTTCTTTAAATTATATTAAAAGTAGAAAGAAGCATTCGGTTCTTATTTTTGGCAGTGAAACGAAAGAAAAGGCACATTTCGATCATCCTAGTGTTTTGTTAGAAAATAAAGAGCAAGCTCGAATGATTTACAAAGAAATTGACCAGCTTGCTGATTCACAAAAGACAGCTTTCATTCTTAGTTTTATAGAAGGACTGCCGAGACAAGAAGTGGCTGATATAATGGATTTGAAACTAAAAGCGGTTGAATCTTTGCTACAACGAGCGAAAAAAAAATTAAGAATAAGTTTAGAAAAATACTATCCTTATAGAAGGAAAAAGCAATAATGATTGTCTAATGATAAATTGGTCTTATGAAAAATAAAAAAGAACAATGGATTAAAAATACTTTTGAGAGTGTGCACGAACTTAAGCCTGCTGCACCTCCTGAAGCATTATTTGATAAAATAAAAGCATCACTAGATGTTCCACAAGCACAAGTCATCTCATTAAATCAAATACGTGCTGTCGCAGCTGCTGCAATCTTGCTTCTCATCCTGAATGTATATTCATTAAATCATTATAATAAAAGTAATGCGCACCTAAATGAAGGACCGAGCTTCGAAAACCATTATTCGAATATTTTTGCAAACAATTATAAACTGTACGAATAATGAAGCAAAATCAATTTTATAAATACTGTGCAATCATTTTATTCATTTTTAATTTAGCACTTATAAGTTTTTTCTTCATTGCAAAACCTCCTCCTCCAGGACTAAAAAATAGACAGGCTAAGCCAGTCCATGAAGTAATGAATTTAAATAAAGAACAGTTCAAGACCTTCAAAAAATCTGCAAGAGTTCATATGAAATTCATGTCCGAGTTTGATAAAGGGCATAATGAATTATTAGAAAAGTATTTTCGTATGATACTTGAAGAAAACCCAAACCAAGCTGAAAAAGATGCATTATTAAATGCACTTTTGGCTTCAGAGAAGAAAAAAATTGAAGCTACTTACAAACACTTTGAAGAAGTAAAAATGATGATCAAACCTGAACAGATGCCATCCTACCATCAGTTTTTAGAAGAAATTCTAAGCGATATCGTTTTAGCACAAAAATAAATTACTCACCAACGAAGGATTTACAGCTTTAACTAGTCTAATACTTATAAATACAACGATACTGTTGATTATAATAAATTGCTTTGAAGTCAATTAAGAGTTTTAGAGTTTCTAAACAGATGGACTTTTGCATATAATCAACTCAACTCGCTTTGTAACTATAGTACGTCTAAGCTCCTTATTAAATGATCTTGAGCAATAATTTCACACTAACTTTGGAAATTCCAAAACGTTGGAAAACCGTGGAGTTTAAGATTAAAGTAGCTTATTCCTTAATGAGGGCTTGTCTTAATGATAAGCTCTCTACTAGGAATTCACTATAAACCATCCTACATGTAATAAAATAACTTTATGAATAAAACCATTTATCCTATTTTCTTTAGCTTCTTATTTTGCTTCTTTACAGCTTGCCAAAATTCTTCAAACCCGAAAAGTGAATTGGCACTCCCCTTCTACAACGAAGCGACATTTACACCTAAATGGTTCAATCAAGATGATGAAGCACTCCATCAGTTTCACAAAATATCTGATTTTTCATTAACTAATCAAGAGGGCAAACAAGTCACATCAAATGATTTTAAGGATAAAATATATGTTACAGATTTTTTCTTTACTACGTGCCCAGGTATTTGTCCAAAGATGATGACAAACATGATGATCTTACAAGATGCTTTTATAGAAGATGATGAAGTGATGCTCTTATCCCATTCAGTAACTCCTAAAAGAGATTCTGTTCCAGTGTTAAAAGCATACGCTGAAAACAAAGGAATCATTTCGGACAAATGGCATTTGGTAACAGGAGTACAAGAAGAAATTTATAAACTGGGAAGACATGATTATTTCGTAGAAGAAAACTTAGGTTTAGAAAAAGAAGATGATGACTTCCTGCATACTGAAAATTTTGTTTTGATTGATAAGAATAGGCATATAAGAGGCATTTACAATGGCTTAAATAAAACAGCCATCAATCAATTAATTGCTGATATTAAGACTTTGAAGAAAGAATCATTATAAGAGTGTCCTAATTTTAATCGGAGCACTTCCAGAGATCTTCTTATCTTTCCTACATTACAGTAATTCAGCTAATACTTATGGGAGAGAAAAAAAAACTTACAAAAACACCATCTGAACTGGAAGTAATGTTAATGAAAAAATTAGATACCATTGAAGGCATTAGTTCAAAGAAGATGTTTGGAGGATATGGCATTTTCCATGAGAAGAAAATGTTTGGGATCATCAGTGCTAAATCTGAAATATTTTTTAAAGTAAATGATGCTACTCAAAAAGAATACGAGACGAATGGTGGA
>CALGNN010000072.1 GCA_937961455.1 uncultured Saprospiraceae bacterium | reverse complement strand
TGCATTTGAAGATCAAATGAGTTTAAATATGGGACAATGGCTTAGTATTCCATTTGTTTTATTTGGAGCTATTATAATGTATCTAAGTCTTCAAGGTACATTCAGAAAAGATCAATCAAGCACATAAAAAAAGGAGCCACTCAAATGAGTAGCTCCTTTATATATCTCTATGAAAATTATTATTTCAACAAGGTAATGTTCCCTTGTGTATAATATCTTTCTCTTGGATCGCCTAAGCAGAATACTTCAAGGCAATATGCATACACATCTGGTGAAAGTTCCTTTCCTTCAAAAGTACCATCCCAAGTTGCTTCTTGAGAATTTGCTCTAAAGATTTCTTGCCCCCATCTGTTGTAAATGATCAACTCTAACTCATCAATCACATTACTTTCTACATGGAATACATCATTTATTCCATCTCCATTTGGACTAAAGGCATTAGGAACAAATACATCTTCCATATTACATAAAGCGTTTCTTACCTCAAGGTCAACAATCAATGTACCAGTACATCCAGATAATGGATCTGTAGCTGTTAAGGTATAAATAGTGCTTTCTGAAGGACTTGCTAAAGGACTGCCTGAATTAGGATTGTCTAAGCCATCTACTGGAGTCCATGAATATTCTAAGTTGTCAGGTAATAAGTTCCCAAAAGGAAATTGGTAACTCTCACCTTGATAAATGAATGTATCAATTGTTCCACTTGGGAATCCCAATAAGCTTCCTAAGTCAATATCTTGCACGTCGACTGTATATACATCAGTATCTGTACAACCAGTTACTTGATCCGTAACTGTAACAGAATAAGTTGTTGTCTCATCAGGATTCACTTCAGGAATAGCAGTATCTCCACCACTAACAATTGAATTTGTAGGTTCCCACTCATATGTAAGATCGTTATTTGAGTTGGTGGTTGCTTCTAAGAAGATATCATCCATACTTGAGCAAACTGCTGTACCTGGACCATCAACCATTACTTGAAAATCAATCAAATTAATCGTTTCAGTTGCAGAAACTGTACAACCGTCTGCATTGGTTCCAACTACAGACACCGTAGAAGTCTCAGTAACATCAACATCTAAAGTAGCACCCGTAACAGTATTACCATTTTGATCTGTCCATTCGAATGTTACGTTTGGATCATCTGATGAGGCTGTCAATATTACATTTCCTGCTGCACAAAGATCATCTTCGTTACCCGTAACCATTACTTCAAATTGTGGAGAAAATGAAACATCAACATCGTCCGTAAACGTAGCTGTACAACCATTTTCATCTGTTACGGTAAGCGTAACTGAGTTTGCACCAATTGCATCAAACTCAAATGATGGATTTTGATCTGAAGATGTTTGACCTCCTGTAGACCATTCCCATGAAGTAATATTATAATTTCCAGAACTTACATCTGTAAAATCGAATCCTTGACTGTCACATCCTGGGCTTCCACCCTCGGAAGTAAATTCAGCACTTAATCCTGAATCATATACTTCTACATCAACGAATGTCGTATCAGTACAATCTAAATTCGTATTTATGGCTACTACAGCTATGGTATAAACTCCTTCAGCAGGAAAACCATATGTGGTACTCAAATCAGTTGAACCTACTGTTTGATCCGGATAATCAAACAACCATTCAACAGCGTCAGCATTTTCAAGATTTGCTGTGAAGGTATTGGTACCATTCAACTCACAAATACTTCCGTCTACATCCACTTCAACATCTGGCTGTGCACCGCATAAACTCACATTATATTGAAAGTCTCTTCTGGTCATACTCATCAATTCTCCGCCTCTTCTTTCTTCTATACAAATTGCTACTGCATATTGTCCAACCATGGTTGGTGTTGCAGTTAATATACCTGTATTAGGATCTATAGAAAGTGCATTTGCTCCAGCACCACCTAACATATTCGTTTGATCAAATCCTGTAATCCACTGAACCAACTCAGGCTCTTCAACACCTGATAAACCTATTGGATCAGGATCACTCTGAGAACCTCCTGTCCAAGGAGTACAAAGACTATAAGTTACGTCATCTCCATCAGGATCAGTTACTGCATGATTGAAAGTTAACTCCTCTCCTACGCAGATATAAATCTCTGGCCAAGCTTGAAACGCAGGTGCGCTATTACAAGAAGCTAAAGTTTGAGGAGACAAAAATGCCTCAAGTCTCATACCTGTAGCCAAAGGATCTTGGATGTTGCTTAACGTTTCGTTTCTACAGCATTCCATGAATACCATTCTGATACCATCTTGGGCTCTGTCATAGTAACTTGAACCTGGTGCAAAAGGGTGAAGTCTTACAGTTGATTTATAAATACTTCTTTCCACACAAACAGGAATGTTGCTCGCTCCACAGAGTTGATTTACATCTTCACTTAGCACTTCAGCATCTGCAAAGTGAAATCTCACTGCATTTTGTTTAGCATCCCCTTGTCTTGGAAGTATTTGCCATTTGAAGTCATCTGACCACAAAGAAACATGTAATAAATCTTCCCAAGGAGCTTGACCATTTTCACAGTCTCTTCTTAGTTCAATTCTTATTTCATACCAATCATCACCTAGACAGGTATAAGATAAATCACCTCCAATAATATGGGTTGCATTTACATTGACTTGCATTGCAGTCATGAAGAACACAACTGGAAGTAAGAATTTTATTTTAAATAATTTTTTCATCCTTTATAATCTTAATGGATTTCAATTAATATTATCTTCTATTTACTTGTACAATTTCAACCCTTCTCTCTCTTGAAGCTGAAGGACTGTAAATTGAATTTATTCTATCATTCAACACATCACTGATACCAGTCGGAGCCGTTGCTTCACCAAATGATCTTTGTGTTATTTTTAGTGTTCCACTATTTAGCCATTGTCTAACAATTCCATTTTTATATCTAAGGAATTCGTTTTTCACACTTTCTATTCTTCTTTGACCTAGCGCTAAATTGTATTCACTTGTAGCTCTTGGACTTGTATATCCTTTTACAAATATTTCAAGTCTATCACCTCTTGATAAGATCTCAATCATTTCATCTAAAAACTTCTCAAGATCTTCTTTTCCTTTTCTCAATTCAGCCTCAAAGAAACCGTCAACGTCGTATTGTGCATTACTTTTCGCCTCACCTGATTTTCTCTTAGAGTATTGTTCTTTAAACTCTTGCTTTTTAGCATAGTAAGGAGGATAAGTTTGCAAATAACTCTTGTCTGTTGTAGTCGCTAGTGTTCGTCTGTCTGGCTCATCATTATCAAAGTACAATGAGATAGGCAAATACGTTTCTAATGCTCCTAATCCTAAATACAACTTCTTGGTGATGGTACCTCCATCACAATCATTGTAGGTATCGAAGGTGGTAGACGCCACTTCATAGCCTTTTTTACTGGCTACAATCATGTATTCTTTATCGCATTCTATAGTATAGTTATAGAAGTTACCGTTTGCATCTACTCTGATGATTGCATCAACAGAATTATCTGATAGATCAACTAACTTAACAGTTGTTCCATTTAAGTCTTTTAAATATTTAGCATCGTAGGTAAGAACATCTAAACCTAAAGTTAGAGGCTTGAGATACAATCGCTTAGTAATGTCTTCAGGCTTCTTAATATTAGCTGTTGAAAACTTTATGGTATCACTCGTATAACCTGGCTTGTCAGCAATGATCATATAATTCTTATTCTTCATCAAAGAATAATCAGAGTAATTAAAATCATCGTGCGCTACGACAATAGGATCAACATCTGGGTCATCTAAACAAATTAATCTAACCGTTGCACCTAACAAATCAGCTCTTGTTACTTTATCGTAAGTAAGTGCTTGCAAGTTGATCACTATAGGCTCAAATTTAGCGCTGTAGATATCATAGCAACATGCTTCTGTACCTTCATCTAAATAAAGAGATTCTGATCTATTCGAAGAAAAATTACCAGTTTCTCCATCACCATTTCTTGTAAAATATACATCATCAAAACTACTATTAAGAGGTGCTCCCATATGCGTGCTCACACCATAAGAACCACCAGCAAGTTCAGAACTGTATATATCATATCCACCCAATCCTTGATAGCCTTCTGAACTGAAATAAAGTGTTTCGTTCACTGCATCATAAAAAGGCGTAATATCATTTTCACTTGTATTTAATGAAGAGAGATTAGAGGGAGTGCTGAATCCTGTCCCTGTAATTACAGAAGACCAAATATCAAGATTTCCTTTACCTCCGACTCTATTTGAAACAAAATACAATACTTCGTTTCCATTAGCATCCATTCCAATATTTGGCTGAGTAGAAGTGTATCCTGTCATGTTAATTGACTCAGGTAATTTCACCTCATCTCCCCAACCACTGACAGATCCATCTCTATAAAAGATTTCACAATCAATATCTGAAGCATTGATATATCGACACTTTGTATAGTATGCTCTAGTTTGGTTAGCATTAAATGCCATATGAGCTACATGCTCAGAACCATCATTAATATTATCATCAACTAATCTACCATCTGATCCATCTTTGGAAACCAAAAGTGAAGAATATTGATTTACACCAACACCATTAATAGGTGATTTATCAAATCTTAATGAAGAATAGTATAGCTCATCTCCTACTTCTATAGCACCAAATTCAGAATACTCTGTATTTACTTCAGTACCATATCTATTGACTTTTACTTCATCATATTCTGTATTCATTTGGCTTTGTGCCCATTCACAGGCGGCCACTTCTTTTCTAGCTTTTTCAGCATAATAACTATTAGCATCATTCTCACTTAAATACAACTCATAAGCTTCTTTAGCTTCGCTGTATTTACCGAGTTTTTGCTTCATATTGGCTAACCAGTAACTAGCTAATGGGTATCCAGCATTAGACTCATTGTCAACAACTTGCTGATAATTTCTTTCAGCTACGGTATAACTATTAAAGTGCCTTGCTGACTCCGCAGACTTGTAAAGCACCTCCATGTTATCTGATTCAAACTGTAGCGCATTTTCATAGTAGGCTAAAGCACTATAAAAGTCTTTATTGTCAAACGCTTCATCTGCAGCTTTCAAATAAGCTTTCATGGTTTGAGCATTTGCATTTGTAATGCCCACTGCTACTAAAACAAATAATAACAAATATTTTTTCATACTAAACATAATCGTTTATACAATCTTAATTTTAAAAAATAGGGCACACTCTTGATGAAAGAGGTTTAACTTTTGTGATGATATATCTTACTGCTAATTCAGGTCCACCACGTCCACTTGTTGCATGACTGAAGTCAGAATAATTGATATCATAATTTAGTCCTACGTATAGATTGTTGTATTCAACTGCGATTTTTGGATAAAAGGCATCACCTAATCTAATTCCACCACCTAGATATACAGCCAATTCTTTCCCTTTATTCTTATTCAAATAAATTTTACCCTGCGCATTTAACACGGTTTCGCTATGCGGACCTTGATTTTGGTACATACCATTTAAAAGTAAATCAAGATTTTCTGCTATTTCAAAACTAGAAATTGCATGAAGTGATAAACGAATCGGAATTTTTGCTTCGAATCCATCATAAAATGCTTGGTTAGGCCTATTTAAGTGAAAAGCTCCTACCCCAACATCAAGATGGGTTCTTGAAGACTTTTGCCATCTTACGTTAGCACCTCCTGAAAGATCAACAAATGAAGTTGATGTACCTAGAGGCTCATTAGTAGCCAAATTAGGATCATATCTATCTCCATCCCATTGAGAACTAAACTGTAATCCTTGTGTTTTGAAGTTTCTATTGGCAAAACCAACCATTCCACCAAGCGTAAAATACATGCTTGAAGAAAGTGGTAAGGTATATGAACCAGAAATACCCAGAGATGCTAAACTTAATTCTGAATCTCCAGCTTGGTCATAATCAAATAGTAAACCACCACTAAAGAAACTGTATTCATTTCTCTTATTGTAGATCTTCATATCAGCTGCTCCTGTAAATGTCATATATGGAACAGGTACAGTACTCCACTGATTTTTATAGTTAGCCATAGCTCGCACGTCACCATTAAAAATCCCTGTCAGTGCAGGATTTAGGTTAAGAGCTGAATTATAAAACTGGGAGTAATGCAGATCTTGTGCGTTGCTGATTCCACAGAACATTGCTGGGAAAATCAACAGTAATAAAACTCTTTTCATGTAATTAATTTTGAACATTTGCTCTAATTAATATTGTGATTATAATATTCTCAAAAACAGTACTCAAAGATACTATTTTCATTTTTCTTTTCAATCTTAATCAATCTATCGCTTTCTAAAAGTAGGGGTGGCAGGCTTGTGAGATAAGTACAGCTATTAAACTTAATATGGTCTTTTGACGCTGCCTGTTCTCTAAGGGATATTAATTTTATCATAAAACTACTACAATTTCTTTAAAAATTATGTTAAAAGCAATTTTATATAAATTTAATTTATTTTGTAAAATATTGAACATCAGCTCTTTGCGACTCAAATAGCATAAATAACGATAGTTTACTTGCAAGTAAATACCTTCGTATTTACACTCTCTTATTATAATAAAGGTCTTTGATTTTGATAATTACTGCAAAAGCTAGACCATATATTAAGAAAATTTAAGATTTGTTTAACTTGGGACGGTAATAAAATTGCAGGTCACATTTTATGTAAATAATAAAACAAGCCATTATTTCGATGAAAATTCTTTCCGTTCCACAGATTCGAAACATAGATCAGGAGACGATCCGTCGTGAAAAAATTTCCTCACATCAACTTATGGAACAAGCCGTGCATAGCTTTTGCCGGTGGTTTGCTTCTCATTATAAGGATATACAAGATGAGATATTAATTATCTGTGGAACTGGGAATAATGGTGGAGATGGCTTAGGAATTGCCCGAATTTTAAAGGAAAAGCATTATAACATAAATGTATTAATTGTAAAGATCGCTACGATACCTTCTATTGATTTTGAAAAAAATTATGATCTCATCAATAATCCTACTAAAGCTATTCCAATTCGTTTTTTGGTGGAGGGAGATCCGCTCCCTGATCTTGGTCACTATGATATGATCATTGATGCTATAATTGGTTCAGGAATCAATAGAAACTTTAATGAATATTGGTCAAGTTTTATAAACTATATCAACAGCTTGAATGTTCCAATCAATTCAGTAGACATACCATCAGGTTTATTCGCTGATGAATCGACATCTTCCACTTGTATTGAAGCTACTAATACCTTCAGCTTTGAGTTACCCAAATTGGCATTTTTCATTCCTGAAAATGAAAATCGAACTGGAAACTGGATTTCTAAAAGTATTGGTTTGCATAGATCCTTGATTGCTAAAGCAGAGGCCAAACATTATTTGTTGAATAAAGAAGATATTTCAAATCTCTTAAGGGAGCGATCAAAATTCTCACATAAAGGAAATTTTGGACATGCGCTATTAATTTGTGGATCGAAAGGATCTGCTGGAGCAGCCGTTTTAGCCGCAAAAGCCGCCTTGCGGACTGGGGCTGGTAAATTGAGCATACATGCGCCAAGTTGTGCTATGAATATTTTACAATCAACGATTCCTGAAGCTCAAGTCATATCTGACCCTCATGAATCTGTTTTGTCTACAATTCCAAAAGATCTTAATTTTGATAGCATTGGAGTGGGATGTGGCATAGGACAAAATGCCATTACAGCCAGTGCGATTGAAGACTTATTTAAAAATGCGAAATCCCCATTGGTTATAGATGCCGATGCCCTTAACTTGATTGCAAAAGATCCATCATTGCTAAATAAAATTCCAATGGGTAGTATCCTTACCCCTCATGTAAAAGAGTTTGAAAGGCTTTTTGGAGTTTCAGCAAATGGCTTTGATCGATTAAAACTTTTATCTATAAAAGCACAAGAGCTATCGTCTATTATAATTCTAAAGGGAGCCCACACAGCTATTGCTTCTAATGAAGGTGTTATTTATTTTAATAATACAGGAAATCCAGGTATGGCCACAGCTGGATCAGGAGATGTTTTATGTGGAATGCTTACCTCTTTGTTGGGTCAATCCTATCCCCCATTAGATGCTGCAAAATTAGCTGTTTTTATGCATGGCTTATCTGGTGACATTTGTTTAAAAGACCAATCACATGAAAGCATGATTGCTTCTGATATTATTGATCATTTGGGGCAAGCCTTTCATCAATTTAAATGATATGAAAAAAATCGTTGTTTTATCTGGAGCGGGTATAAGCGCTGAAAGTGGCATTAAAACTTTTAGAGATGCAGATGGACTTTGGGAAGGTCATGATGTCATGGAAGTAGCTACTCCTCAGGGGTGGATGGCGAATAGAGCTTTAGTACTTAAGTTTTACAATGACAGAAGAAGACAACTTTTTGAGGTAGAAGCAAATGATGCGCACAAAATTATCGCTTCTTTGGAAAGCTGTTTTCAAATAGATGTAATCACACAGAATGTGGATGATCTTCATGAACGAGCGGGTAGTACGCAAGTACTTCATTTGCATGGTGAATTAAAGAAAAGTAGAAGCACGATAAATTCCAGTTTAGTATATGAGTGTCTAACTGACATTAAAGAAGGTGATCTTTGTGAGGAAGGATCTCAATTAAGACCTCACATTGTTTGGTTTGGGGAGGATGTGCCATTGCTTGAAATTGCAGCCGCTAAAGTTTCATCTGCTGATATCGTAATTGTGATTGGCACCTCAATGCAAGTTTATCCAGCTGCTGGTTTGGTTGG
The DNA here is from genome assembly GCA_937961455.1 of uncultured Saprospiraceae bacterium. Taxonomy (GTDB): domain Bacteria; phylum Bacteroidota; class Bacteroidia; order Chitinophagales; family Saprospiraceae; genus CALGNN01. Next base: position 5,664 of record CALGNN010000072.1, on the reverse strand, counting down.
ATATGCTAAAAAGGACGCTTTGATTTACTACATTGACCCTAAACCCAATGTAAATTATGAGTTAGCCAGAATGGCCAATTTCAAATTAATTGAAAAAACAGCAACAGAAGGAATGAGGATACTCAAAGAACAATTATTAGATTTAACTGATTAACAGTATAAAAAAAAGGGGGTCAAACAAGTTGACCACCCCTGAAAAGTAGTGCGAAGATTATACGATGTATAAGTTTAACTTCCGCACATAAGACAACCATCGTCCATATTGCAGACTTGTCCCTCCGACATCTGCTGAGGTTCGATGTTAGGATTGGCGTCACTAACTTGAACCTGACTTTGATGAGTTGTCATCGGCTTCTGAGCGTTGTTTGCTTCGCTTGTTTCAACTTCCGCTGTTACAGTAAGAGCCTCTTTTTTATCAAATTTCTGGTGATGCTTATCACTCAAAGTAAATTTGATAGGATCTACTGCAGCTTTGGATCTTAAGTAATACATTCCCGTTTTCAAGCCCTTCTCCCATGCATAAAAATGCATTGATGATAGCTTGGCATAATTAGGGTTCTCGACGAAAAGATTCAGACTTTGACTTTGACAGATGTATGCACCTCTGTCTGCAGCTAGGTCAATAATTGTTTTCATACTAAGCTCCCATGTGGTTTTGTATAGGTCTTTCAAATCTTGAGGAATTCCTTCGATATGTTGGATAGATCCATTTCCAGCAATCAGTCTTTCTTTCATCTCATCATCCCACATACCAAGACCAATCAGGTCTTTTAGTAGATGCTTATTGACTACGATATATTCACCAGAAAGGGTTCGACGACTATAAATGTTAGAAGTATATGGTTCAAAACATTCATTGTTTCCTAAAATTTGAGAAGTACTTGCTGTTGGCATTGGTGCAAGTAGCAAACTATTTCGGACTCCATTTAACTTTATATCATTTCTTAAGCTATTCCAGTCCCATCTGCTTGAAGGTTGTACACCCCACATATCAAATTGAAACTCTCCTTTACTTATTGGAGAACCTTCATAGGTTTGATAAGGTCCGTCTTTGGCCGCGATAGCGCAAGACTCTGTGACGGCTGCAAAATAGATGGTTTCAAAAATATCTTTATTTAATTGCTTTGCTTCAGGACTATCAAAAGGGAAACGCATTTTAATAAAAGCATCTGCTAATCCCTGTACACCAATTCCTATTGGACGATGTCTCATGTTTGAATTATATGCCTCAGGGATTGGGTAATAATTTACATCAATCACCTTGTTTAGATTTCTTGTAACGATCCTTGAAATCTCATATAATCTTTGAAAATCAAATACCCCTTCTTTTGCAAATTTCCCAAGTGAGATCGAAGCTAGGTTGCAAACCGCAACTTCATCTTTGTCTGTATACTCTACTATCTCAGTACAAAGGTTACTTGATTTGATGGTACCTAAATTTTTCTGATTGGATTTATTATTACAAGCATCCTTGTATAAAATGTAAGGTGTCCCTGTTTCTATTTGTGCATCCAAAATGGCAAACCAAAGTTTCTGAGCTTTAACGGTTTTTCTTGCTCGTCCTTCTCTCTCATACCTGTGATACAATTCTTCAAACTTACCGCCATAACAATCATGTAAACCAGGTGCTTCATTTGGACAGAAAAGTGACCATTCTCCATCTTCTTTCACTCTTTGCATAAAAAGATCAGGAATCCACATGGCATAGAATAAATCTCTAGCTCTTATTTCTTCTTTACCATGATTCTTTTTCAAATCTAGGAATTGATAAATATCTGCGTGCCAAGGCTCTAAGTATACAGCAAAAGCTCCTTTTCTTTTTCCACCACCTTGATCTACATATCTAGCAGTATCATTATACACTCTAAGCATTGGAATGATTCCATTGGAAGTCCCTCCTGTACCTTTTATATAAGATCCTGTCGCTCTAACATTATGAATGCTCAATCCGATACCTCCAGCTGATTGGCTAATCTTAGCACATCTACTTAAGGTTTCAAAGATCCCTGATATACTATCGTCTGTCATGCTCAATAAGAAGCAAGAAGACAATTGAGGCTTTGGTGTACCTGCGTTAAATAATGTAGGAGTAGCATGAATGAACCATTGCTCAGACATTAAAGTATAAGTCTCTATGGCAGATTCTAGATCTTCTCCATGTATACCAATAGCTGCTCTCATGAGCATGTGCTGTGGTCTTTCAACTACTTTGCCATTACATCTTAATAGGTAGGATCTTTCAAGGGTTTTAAAACCAAAGAAATCAAAATTATAATCTCTATCATAGATGACTGAAGAATCTAATCTATCAGCATGTTTTGTAATGAGTTGATAGGTTTCATCACTAATTAAACCAGCTTGTTCACCAGTTTTAGGATCAATATAATTATACAATTCAGTCATTGTTTTGAAGAATGACTTATCTGTATTTTTATGAAGATTTGAGACGGATATTCTAGCTGCTAGTTGGGCATAATCTGGATGTGTTGCCGCCATATTTGCAGCAGTTTCAGCAGCCAGGTTGTCCAACTCAGTAGTTGTTACACCATCATATAATCCTTCAATAACTTTCTTGGCTATTTCTAGTGGCTTGATAAAGTTTGGATCTAAGCCATAGCATAATTTTTTTACACGAGCGGTGATTTTGTCGAAAGAGACGTCCTCCCGCTTTCCACTTCTTTTGACGACTTGCATAAAGAGAGTTTAGCAGATTAACAAATTAATTCAGGTATCTCAGGTTGTTTTTAGAAATCTTCATCTAATGAGAAGACCTGACTTTGGGACTCAGACATTACGCCCGATTTTTGGTAGTCCCCCACTCTTTTCTCAAAGAAATTCGTTTTACCCTGTAGCGAGATAAGTTCCATCCAGGGAAAAGGATTTTCAACATTGTAGACCTTTTTAGTATCCAATGCTACGAGTAATCTATCAGCTACAAACTCTATGTATTGACACATGAGGTCTGCGTTCATTCCGATAAGGTTAACTGGTAGTGAATCAGATACGAATTCTTTCTCGATCTCAACGGCATCCGTTATCATTTTAGTCAAATCTGCTGGATCCATCTTGTTTTGGATATGATCATTATAAAGCAGGCAAGCAAAATCACAGTGCATTCCTTCGTCACGAGAAATCAATTCATTTGAAAAAGAAAGACCTGGCATAAGGCCTCTTTTCTTCAACCAAAATATGGAACAAAATGATCCGGAGAAAAATATTCCTTCTACCGCGGCAAAAGCGATTAGTCGCTCAGCAAAGGAACCATTTTCGATCCATCTCATAGCCCAGTCAGCTTTTTTTCTGACACAGTCCATATTTTCAATAGCATTAAATAAGTAGTCTTTTTCTTTGGTATCTTTTATATAGGTATCTATTAACAGCGAATAAGTTTCGGAGTGTATATTCTCCATCATGATTTGAAATCCATAAAAGAATTTCGCCTCGGTGTACTGAACTTCAGTCACCATATTTTCTGCAAGATTTTCATTTACGATTCCATCGCTTGCAGCAAAAAATGCTAAGACATGTTTGATAAAATGTCTTTCATTATCGTTTAGTTTATTATTCCAATCTGAAAGATCTTGGTGTAAATCTATTTCTTCAGCTGTCCAGAAACTAGCCTCCGATTTTTTATAAAATGACCAAATATCATCATGTTCTATAGGGAATAGTACAAATCGGTTTGGATTTTCTTTGAGAATAGGTTCCACAGCATTCATCATGTTCTTCAATTTTCAAAATTTATATGTCTAATAGTGTTTTTTCGCATAGTTTGTTTCTTGATTCCGGTTTCAAAGAGAGCGACTTTTATAATGGCCATATGTGCTTAACTTATGTCCTATTCTTAAAAAAATCAATCTTAGTCAGTTGCTATCTTTAAAGCCAGAGCGCTGTGGTCTGAAACATATATAACATTTCTCTCACATGTCTGACTCAAATATAGATAAAATAAAATCTTAATATGTTTTCAAAATGGCATTACTTACTAACACGATGTTAGTAACCAAAATAACATATTAAAAATCAGCGTAATATGTAATTTGACTTAACATATATTTGTGGATAACTGTAATTTTCGGCTGATAATCAGTACTTAAAAAAGTCTTTTTCTACGAAAAAACCATGCTAAAAACATACTGATAATAATAGAAATTACGATGATGAATAAAAAGGACCATTTTGATTTTTCAAATGGCAAAGGAACATTCATACCATAGAAACTTGCAACCAATGTAGGTACCATTAATATGATCGTAACTAGCGTTAATCTTTGTATGAATACATTTAAGTTGTTACTGATGATACTTGAATAAAAATCCATGGTACCATTCAATATATTCGTATGTACATTGGCCATTTCTAGGGCTTGACCGTTATCTATTATAATATCTTCAAAAAGATCTAATAATTGTTCATCCCCATTAATCTTCAAAAGATCTGTACGCTTCATTTTAAGTTTAAGCAATTCATTAGAACTCAGAGAATTCACAAAATAAACAAGCGACTTTTCAATTCTCAACAATTGTTTTAATTCACTATTCTTAGAACTGTCATATAATTCTTCCTCAATAATGTTTCTCTTAAGGTTTAATCTCTTGAGACATTCTAAATAATAGTATACATTCTGCTCAAAGAGTTGAAGTACAAATTTTTCTTTGTTTTTGGGATCGAAGTTTTTCACTCGATTCTCATAAAACATATTCAATACATAATTGTCTTGTGGAGCTATGGTGACCACATAATCATCATTGATGATCACCCCTATTGGGACAGTTACATAAATAGCTTCACTACCGGTGTCTTTTTGATTGAGTATCGGCGTGTTAAACAAAATTAAGTTGGCCTCATCTTCACGTTCATATCTTGAACGCTCATCTAAATCCAGCGAATCTGTAAGAAAATCTAAAGGTATGTTGTGTGCTATAGAAAATTGCTCTAACTCTTCATTTGAGATAGGCGGTTTGATAGCAATCCAGCTGCAATCTTCCTTCGACTCTAAAGCCTTTATTTGTCCATTTTGTTTGGCATGGTAAAGGATCATAACTACTATCTTCCATGTGGTTGGTTAATATAATTGGTCTCCTGACAAAGGTACGATAATCAATTGGCTTTTTGTTGTTTAGTTATTTGGGTGTTTAGCTTTTTGGCTTTTTAGCTTTTTAGCAGTTTAGCTGTTTAGCTGTTTGGCTGTTTAGCTTTTTAGCTGTTTGGCTGTTTAGCTTTTTAGCTGTTTGGCTGTTTAGCTTTTTAGCTGTTTAGCTTTTTAACAGTTTGGCTTTTCACCTTGCACCCTGCACCCTGCACGTTGCACCTTGCACCTTGCACCTTGCACCTTGTACCTTGCACCTGTCACCTTGCACCCTGCACCCTGCACCCTGCACCCTGCACCTTGCACCTTGCACCTTGCACCTTGCACCTTGCACCTGTCACCTTGCACCTGTCACCTTTTACTTTTCACCTTTTACTTTTCACCTTTCACCTCGCACCTTTAACCTTTTACCTTACACCTTTTTTAAGTGCGCAGTCGCGCTTCTCTCTCTTGTCGACCTGTCGGTCGCCACTGCTGCGAAAACTTTCTTGATGTGCGCAGTCGCGCTTCTCTCTCTTGTCGACCTGTCGGTCGCCACTGCTGCGAAAACTTTCTTGATGTGCGCAGTCGCCTTT
>CALGNN010000071.1 GCA_937961455.1 uncultured Saprospiraceae bacterium | reverse complement strand
CGCTGGATTCCAATTGGCTTATACCACCAGAGGAACGTTAAACGAAAATCGGGATAATGTCATCTGGATCGTTCACGCCCTTTCGGCTAATGCAGATCCATTTGAATGGTGGCCTGGTCTTGTCGGAAAAAATGACCACTTTAATCCAGATCAACATTTCATCGTGTGCGCTAATATGCTTGCATCGCACTATGGGTCGACCAATCCGCTATCTTTAAATCCAAACACTCATCAGGCATACTACCATGACTTCCCTCTTATTACCAATAGAGATGTTGTAAAGGCGTTTGATAAGCTGAGGCTTCATTTGGGATTATCTAAAATCCATACCATCATAGGTGGGTCGATGGGTGGACAACAATCATTAGAGTGGTGTATTGAAAAACCTTCCGTATTTGAAAGACTCATCGTCTTAGCCGCAAATGCTAAGCATTCCCCTTGGGGAATTGCCTTTAATGAAAGTCAGCGCTTGGCAATCGAAGCGGATAAGACTTGGAGTGAACGTAAAGAAGATGCGGGGCAAGATGGACTTAAAGCCGCAAGATCCATTGCATTATTAAGCTACCGCAACTACGATACTTATTTAAGGACCCAATCCGAAGAAGACGAAAAATTAGACCAATTCAAAGCCAGCAGCTATCAACAATATCAAGGCAAAAAACTGGTAGACAGATTTAATAGTTTTTCCTATTGGTACATTTCAAAAATGATGGACGCACATGATGTTGGTAGAGGCAAAGGGGGGATTGAAAAAGCATTGTCCTTGATAAAAGCGCGAACCAAAATTATTGGTATTTCTTCTGATGTACTTTTTCCAGTTAAAGAACAAAAGCAATTGCAAAAACTCATTCCAAATGCTCAATTAAGCATCATTCATTCCGATATGGGTCATGATGGGTTTTTAACAGAAGTAGAGAAGATCAGCCAGATAATTAAAGACTTTGGCTAAAGTAATCATTGATGGATTTTTCTATACGATCCAAACGTGAGTCATCTGGTGATTTTTCAAAAGGAGTTCCTGTAAGGATTTCAAAAAGTTCTATGTATCTAGAACTTACTACTTCAATAAAATCTTCAGGCATTGTGGGCATGGTCTGTCCTTCTTTACCTTGAAAACCTTGAGACATGAGCCACTCTCTCACAAACTCTTTAGAAAGTTGTTTTTGTCTTACTCCTTCATTTTGTCTTTCTTGATATCCTTCTTTATAAAAGTAGCGACTGCTATCTGGTGTATGTACTTCATCGATTAGATAGATCTTGCCGTCTATTTTCCCAAATTCGTACTTCGTATCTACTAGAATTAATCCTTGAGCTTCTGCCATTTCTGAGCCTCTATTAAAAAGTGCTCTGGTATACTTTTCTAATTGATCTAGTTCGCTTTCTGTAACGATCCCTCTTTGAAGAATCTCTTCTCTAGAAATATCTTCATCATGACCTTCCTCTGCTTTCGTCGCAGGTGTTATAATAGGCTCTGGAAATGGGTCACTTTCTCTCATTCCTTCTGGCATGGTAACTCCACACAGGATTCTTTTACCCGCTTGATATTCTCTAGAAGCATGCCCAGCCAAATATCCACGAATTACCATCTCTAACTTAATGGGCTCACAGATTTGACCAATGGTCACATTTGGGTCTGGTGATGATTCGATCCAATTGGGTACGATATCCTCTGTGGCGTCAAGAAAAAATTTAGCAAGCTGATTGAGTACTTGCCCTTTATAGGGAATCGGAGCTGGCAAAATATGATCAAAGGCAGAGATTCGATCAGACACCACGACTGCCATCTTTTTATCAAAATAATAAACGTCTCTAACCTTACCTTTATAGAAGCCAGTTTGATTTGGGAAATTGAATTGGGTTCCTGCTATTGTACTCATAGTATAAAATTATATATATATAATTTAAATATGAAATATAGCTTCAACATAAGTTGAAAAACGATAAAAAGAAATACGGAAATAAAGCTTCTAGATATTGCGGATCAAGTTGCGATCCATGATGATTTCCTTAAGTTCATGAAGCATTTCATACTCATTAGGTAAGATCTTTTTAAATGCTTCTTTCATGGCAAAGTAGCTGCCTTTCTCTAATTCAGGAATTTTGTTTTTGATCTTGTATTTGACAATGGCGACATCGTTTTTGATCATCTTTCTAATAGAAGGAATATCATGAAAATCACCTTCAATGGCAAATGTTCTTGTGGCAGTGCCATCTTCATTTGTCGTAGGTTCCAACTCAATTATAGAATGCTGAGAATCTAAGTTGTGTGTCTTGTTGGGAATTTCTGTGTTTGGTATACACCAATCTTCGGGGGACCTTCCAGTATTTAGTAATAAAACTTCTAATCCTTTTTCATGGCATCGATAAACAATTATCCTCGCCTGATCAAATACGCTCATTATACACTATTAATCTATTCTAAAGATATTAAAATATATAATAACTAAAGTGCCCTAAAAGTTGTTTTGGAAATAAAATTATTTTGAAAAGCTAGGTTTTTCAAGGGCTTTCACACCTTAACCGTTGTTGTTCGTAGATCTTTTTTGTCAGAAGTCTTCGACTGATCCATTGTTGAATCAATTTCTTCAATTAGCTCTTCCATCTTGTCGAAGACTTTTTGAAAATCCAAAGTTCTCATAAGTTCGATTCCAGACTCTATAGAATCTTCTATTTTCTCTTTATTTTCTTTATTCAAAATTTTCTCCTTCAAATACTTTTCAAGCTCTTCAGCATCCAAAAAAGGAATATCTGCCTGCTTTAATTCTTCGAATATTTCTTCTTGATATTTATCTAAATCTTCACTTATTTGTCCCAATTCTTCTTCCAATTTATCAATACTTTCGGTAATGATAGCCTCATTTTGTGAAGTTTGAGCATTGCAAATTGAAATAGAAAAGCATCCGAGAAAAAGAAAAAGGTGTCCCAGTTTCATGATAAAATGTATTAAATGTTAAACTATAGAAAATAACGCCTCAAGAATCTAGAGGGTTCCCGAATTCATCAATTATTCAGCTTGAATTTTGCTAAGCAAGTTTTGCGAAGTAATTACTAATGATTTTATAAAATACAAGGGCAAGAAAGTGAATTTCCTCTTTCTCATCCATTTCATCTAAGTATTCAAATGCTCTTTGTACATGTTTGGTGGATTCTTGCTCCAATTTGATGGTACCAATTTGCCTTTCTCCAACATTGATAAAGTATTTTCCGCTTTCATTTCTGTGCTTCTGGAAAGAGGCTAATACATGGTCTTTGGTACTCATGAGTTTATCACCTCCTTCTATAGCTCCTATTGCAGATTCGTTGCAAATGACCCAAACGATGTTTTCTTTTTTACGAAATTTGAAAAGGTAATCCGTTGTTTTGCAAAGTACGAGCGCATGGTGTCCTTCCTTGTCGTACTTCTTTGCAGCGAATATCATGAGCGGTTCTTCATAGATGGAAGTGAAGAAGCCTTTTAGCAATTTTCCAATGGGCGATTTGAATACCTTATTTTTAGAATTTAGGGAAAAAATATTGAGTTCTTTTTTATCCCACTCGATTAGGTTTTTTTCCCAATCTTTTAACTCAAGATTCATCTGGTACAAGTCTTTTTTGATTTCAGCCGCACTTACTTTAAAACCAAAAATCTTATTTAATATTTGTCTGGCAATACTACTCACTATGTTACATTAAGAATTACCAGTTATAATTAAGCATTTATAATCAAAAGAAGAAATTAACCCAAGTAGGATTTTAGTGAATTTCGATTAAAGGACTTTCGCAGTCTACGAATTGCACGTTCTTTTATTTGTCGCACTCTTTCTCTGGTCAATCCGTACATATCTCCTATCTCCTCAAGTGTATAAGATTTATGACCATTTAATCCAAAGTAAGCAGACAATACTTCAACCTCTCTAGGTGATAGTACAGACAATCCACTTGCTAAATCTGACTTAAGGGATTCGTCCATGAGCTTTAGATCTGGCTGACCACCTTGTGCATCAGATACGAGATCCAACATAGTTGCATCACCCTCATCACTACTGACGGGTGCATCAAAAGACAGGTGCCGTTTACCACCTTGAAGCACATTTCCAATTTCTTTAGGAGTCATTCCTAACAATTCTCCGAGTTCTTCATGCGAAGGCTCTCTTTCAAATTCTTGGACAAATGATAAATATGCTTCGTTGACTTTATTGTAGGATCCTACTTTATTTAGGGGTAGTCTGACTAATCTGCTATATTCAACAATGGCTTGTAAAATGCTTTGACGAATCCACCAAACAGCATAAGAGATGAATTTGAATCCCTTGGTTTCATCAAAACGCTTGGCAGCTTTCATAAGCCCAACATTACCTTCATTGATAAGATCGTCGAGAGATAAGCCTTGATTTTGATATTGCTTAGCAACCGAAACTACAAATCTCAAATTAGATTTTGTTAGAATTTCTAAAGCTGCTTGATCTCCAGCTCTAATTCTGCGTGCGAGCTCAGCTTCTTGCTCTGCGGATAGCAAATCAATTTTAGAAATATCATTAAGATATTTATCTAGAGATACACTATCTCTTGAAGTTATCTTATTTGTTATTCTAAGTTGACGCATTTGCTTTCTTTGGCTATTAGCTTATTGGTATTCTTAATGTACTAAATAAGAGCCATATAAAGTAGTAATATGCTTCTTATCGTATAACATTCCCTAAAAAGTTAACGTCAAGTCTTTCTCTTTTGTTCTTAATAAGTGATTTTATTTTGGCTAATCGCGACCTCTATCCTCATTTGAGCGTTCAGATCTGTTGCCATTATCACCACCTCTACCTCTATTTTCATCTCTTGGAGGTCTTGGCATAAGTGCTTTTCTAGAAAGTTTGAATTTGCCTGATCTCACGTCAATTCCAATGAGTTTTACTTTTACACTATCTCCTTCCTTGAATACGTCTTCGACTTTTTCAATTCTTGAATGTGATATCTCAGAGATATGCAGTAATCCTTTTTTACCCATGAATTCTACAAATACACCATAGGGTGCAAGAGAAGCGACTTTAGCATCATACTCATCACCTACTTGAGGTACATAAGTTATTTGATTGATTCTCTTTAAAGCATCTTCAATGCCTTCTTTGTTATTTGAAAAGATACTGATTACACCTTTTTCATCAACTTCTTCAATGTTGATAGTGGTGCCTGTTTCTTTTTGCATTTCTTGGATAACCTTTCCTCCAGGTCCAATAACTGCTCCAATGAAACTTTTATCGATAATTACTTCTTCGATTCGAGGTGCATGTGGTTTCAATTCTTCTCTGCTTGAATTTAGGGTATCATTCATTCTATTCAGAATTCCGATTCTGCCCTCCTTTGCTTGGACTAATGCTTTCTCAAGAATTTCATATGGCAAGCCATCGATCTTAATATCCATTTGACAGCCACAAATACCTTTACTTGTACCCGTAACTTTAAAGTCCATATCTCCTACTGCATCTTCATCACCTAAGATATCTGATAAGACCGCTGTTTTTTCACCATCTGATACTAAACCCATTGCGATTCCAGAGATTGGTGCACTTAAAGGGACACCTCCATCCATCAAGGCTAGTGAGCCTGCACAAACAGTTGCCATTGATGAAGAACCATTGGACTCCATAATATCTGACACTATTCTAACCGTGTAAGGATATTCCTCCGGCATTACTTTTTTAATTGATCTTGCAGCAAGATTTGCATGACCAACCTCTCTTCTTCCTGGACCTCTCATTGGTCTTGCTTCACCTACAGAGTATGCAGGGAAGTTATAATGCAAAATGAATTTTTCATATCCGAAGTTTAAGGCGGTATCAATCATTTGAGAATCTTGCTTTGTACCAAGTGTCAAACTTGCAAGAGCCTGTGTTTCGCCTCTATTGAATATTGCTGATCCGTGTGCTGAAGGCAAATAATTCACCTCAGTCCAAATAGGTCTTACTTCATCTAATTTTCTTCCATCCAATCTCACTTCCTCATCTAGGATGACCCTTCTAATGACCTCTTTTTTCAACTTATCGAAGATTTCTTTCATGGCAGAGCCATTCTCATCCATAAACTCCTCTCCTTTTTCTTCTAAGGCTTTTTCTTTGAAGTTGTCATATACTTCAGTGAATTGATCCTTTCTGTCAAACTTAGAAAGCGATCCTTTCACCACTTTATACACACCATCCTTTACTGAATCTTTAACATAAGTTACAAGATCAGCATCCGGCTCAGGCATTTCAAAGACTCTTTTAACTGTTGCTTTTTCTCCTACTTTTTGAGCTAAATCTAATTGAGCTTGACATTGAATCTTAATAGCTTCATGACCAAATTTGATAGCTTCAATTAAATCTTGTTCTGAACATTCATCAGCCTCTCCTTCAACCATCATCACATTATCAATCGTAGCAGCCACAATAATTTCTAATTCTGCAGTTTCTAAAGCTGCTCTTCCAGGGTTGATTACAAATTCCCCTTCTATTTTGGCAACTCTGACTTCAGATATAGGTCCTGCCCATGGAATATTTGATACAGATAAGGCTGTTGAAGCAGCTAAAGCGGCTAAGGCGTCTGGCAAAGTATCTTCTTCGCCAGATATTAGATTGATTAAGACCTGTGTCTCATTCATATATCCATCAGGAAATAGAGGTCTGATGGCTCTATCTACCAATCTACAGGTTAAGATTTCATAATCAGAAAGTCTGGCTTCTCTTTTGAAAAAATTACCAGGAATTCGTCCTGCGGCAGCAAATTTTTCTTGATAATCCACAGATAGTGGAAAAAAGGATTGACCTTCTTTTGGTTCGTGTGCAGATACGACTGATGCAAAAAGCATGGTATCTCCCATTTTGACAACACAAGATCCATGTGCTTGAGTGGCTAGTTTACCGGTTTCTAATACAACTTCTCTTCCGTCTTGTAAAGTAAAACTAGTACTAATTGGTGTTTGACTTCCCATTTATTTTATTTATTCAATTTCAATACATAAACAAGTATTCAACTGTGAATACCTACTCAATAGAGGAATATAAACTGGAAAGATGTAAAGTACTTTAAGAATTATTTTCTTAAGCCAAGCTTTTCGATGAGCGCTCTATACTTTGTGATGTCCTTTTTTGCAAGATATTGCAAAAGTTTCTTTCTCTTTCCTACAAGTGTCAATAGTGACCTCCTTGTAGAATGGTCTTTTTTATTTACTAACAAATGTGCTGAAAGACCTTTAATTCGTTCAGTAAATAATGCAACCTGAGCTTCAGTTGAGCCCGTGTTCTTATCGGCACCTCCAAATTCTTTGAAGATCTCTGATTTTTTCTCTTTTGTTAAATAAGATGCCATATTTATTTTTTATCCTCTTTTTTAGCGCTGCAAAGGTAAATAATAATAATGTAAAACCCTACTATGTTTTAGCAATTTTTTTAGCTTCATTCCAAAGTACATCCATCTCCTCTAGGCTCATTTCTTCTAAATCTTTTGGAGCATTTTCCTCAATATACTGAAAACGACTTTTGAATTTCCGGTTTACCTTTTCTAGTGCTGTCTCAGCTTCAATGCCGATATACCTACCATAATTAATGAGAGAAAATAGGATATCACCAAATTCTTCTTCCCGATGCGCTTTATCTGCTTCGCTGTTCGATACCTGTTCAAATTCTATCATTTCTTCTTTCACCTTTGCCCACACATCTTCTTTATTTTTCCATTCAAACCCTACTTGCTTGGTTTTCTCTTGCATTCTATAGGCTTTCACCATGGCTGGTAAAGACAAAGGCACTCCTTCCAATACAGACTTTTTACCTTCTTTTAGTTTTAATTTCTCCCAATTTTCTTTTACTTCCTCTTCATTATTTAACTCCAAATTGCCATAAACATGTGGATGTCGATTAATCAATTTTTCTGAAATTCCATCAAGCGCATCAGCGATATCAAAAGCCCCTTTTTCTTCAGCAATTTTAGCATAGAAGACCATATGTAACATGATGTCTCCAATCTCTTCTTGCACACCTTTCAGATCTTTTTCTAAAATGGCATCAGCTAGCTCATACGTTTCTTCAATTGTAAGATTTCTCAGTGATTCCATTGTTTGCTTAGCATCCCAAGGACATTTTGCTCTTAGATCATCCATTATGTCCAACAATTTGGAAAAGGATTCCAATCTCTTTTCTTTAGTATTTAGCATGTCAACTTTTAAAGTCTTACTTTTGTTAATAAATAACAAAGGTACGTAATTAGATATGAGCGAATTTGTATATACTTTGATAATTATTTTTGGTGCTTTCCTTCTCAGTTTTGCACTCATCAATATAAAACACATTATCACGGGTAAAGAGTTTGTAGGCACATGTGCTACGAATAATCCGATGCTTAAAAATCAAATCGGTGATTGTACCGTATGTGGAAAAAAACCAGGTGAAGAATGTAAAGGTGACCCAGCAACCAGCTAGGCTTTGCAATTATAAAACTAGATTCAAATGATTGTAAAGAGTTTACTTCCTACAAAATGGGGCAATTTTCAAGTAATCGCTTTTGAAAACGCTCAAAGTGCTGAACATCCTCATTTGGCCTTTCTCCATGAAAGTATAGATGTAAAGCGAACGGTTCTTTTGAGAATCCACTCCGAATGTTTTACTGGAGATTTGCTCCAATCTAAAAGATGTGATTGTGGGGATCAATTTTCGAAATCTATGGAATTGATCGCTGAACGCAAAGGCATGATGATTTATCTTAGGCAAGAAGGACGAGGTATTGGTTTGATCAATAAGTTAAAAGCTTACAATCTCCAAGATGAGGGTATGGACACCATTGAAGCTAATCACCAACTTGGCTTTGCCAGTGATGAAAGGAATTATTCGATCGCCTTAGATATCCTTCACGAACTTGATGTAACCGAAATAGATTTACTGACAAATAATCCAAAGAAGTTGGAAAGCTTTTTACAAGACAGTATTATCTTAAGGAATAGAATTCCATTGGTAACAGAAATTAAAGAAGAAAGCGAAGCATACATGAAGACTAAGCGCGACCACATGGGTCATCTGCTTGGATAAAGACGCTTGAGAAGACTTAAGAAAAGAACTAATCCTTGAAAATTATTTTTTACTTGCGAGAGATTTCATCCCAAAAAAGTAAACACAACTTAATACAAAAACACCCGTTACAACGTAAATTATTAACATCTACTAAAATTAATTAATCTAAAAAATGTGTTTTCTAATTTGATTTCTGCGGTGGAGATGTAATATGACAAAATTGTAAATTAATACCAATTTACCTATAATAAAATTTAATATTTTAATTTAACCAATACATATATTATTTAATATGTAATAGCAAGAAGTCTAATGATGAAAAGTTTTCCTTTAATTTTTAGTTTGATGGTAATTGTTTTATGCAGCTCATGTGTTCTACAAAGACAATCTTATACCAATGATGATGATAGTATGGGTTACGAATTAGCGCAGACACTTGCTTTTGAAAAGCCTCAAAATGTAAAACGCAAATTTCCCATAGTAGATTTTGATGGCTCAAGAGCCAAAGACATGATTCTAGGTCTCCCTTCTGAATGGGATAAAACTGAGGTATTAGAGGAAAAGGATGAAAACATTCGATTAATTGCTTTATATCATGAAGATGATATTTTCCTTGTAGGCTTTCAATTTGAAGAAGAACAGAAAATCAACTTTCCATTAAAAACCCTGCGGTATCCACATTACATTATTGATGAATTATACACTAAAATCGAAGACCCAAAGAAGTGTTACCTCAAATCTTATACAAAAAGTAAGAAAGAAATGTTTACTACAACCTATGGAGAAAACTCCTATTTTATTGCCCGACTGAGACCCACTTATGAATAGATAAATGGCTCGATGCAAGTCTCCTGTTAGAAAATGAGGACTATTGCATTTGAGCTTTTCACAAAATATATCTAAATTTTCCTTAATACATCCTTATCTTTATACAATTAGAGAATTGAAAATTCTTTATTTGTGTTTGGCGCTTCATTAATACAAACCTTATGAAAAATCTAATTTTAAGTTTTATACTGATTTTCACCCTAAGTTCTATCGCAAACGGTCAATCTAAGCGTGCTAATGCTGCTGAGATATTTCATGATATTGAAAAATTGAGTGTTCTTGGTACTGCCTTATATGTGGCAGCACATCCCGACGATGAAAACACAAGATTTATTTCTTACCTAGCTAATGAAAAAAAGGTGCGAACCGCCTATATATCTTTAACTAGAGGTGATGGTGGCCAGAATCTCATTGGGCCAGAACTTAAAGAACTTTTAGGTGTCATAAGAACACAGGAATTGCTGGCAGCCAGAAGAACTGATGGTGGAGAGCAATTTTTCTCCAGGGCTAATGATTTCGGATATTCTAAAAACCCAGAAGAAACACTAGAAAAATGGAATGAAGGTGAGGTACTTTCTGACTTAGTATGGACAATAAGAAACTTCAAACCCGATATTATAATTAATAGATTTCAAGCTGATAAAGAAAGAAAGACGCATGGTCATCACACAGCAAGTGCACTCCTTTCAGTGAAAGCATTTGATGCTGCACGACAAAAAGAAGCCTTCAGTGATCAATTAAGAAGAACAGATACTTGGACTACCAAAAGATTATTCTTCAATACTTCATGGTGGTTTTATGGTAGTAGAGAGAAGTTTAAAGAAGCTGACAAGTCAAATTTACTTTCAGTAGATCTTGGTTCTTACTATCCTACTTTAGGTCTTTCAAATTCTGAAATTGCAGCGATGTCTCGAAGTATGCATAAGTGTCAGGGATTTGGAGCCAGCTTGACCAGAGGTAGCAGCATGGAATACTTAGAACTTTTGAAAGGAGACATGCCAGAAGATATGTCAGATCCATTTGAAGGTATCAATACAACTTGGACCCGAGTGACTGATGGTGCACCTATTGGCGCATTGATAAAACAGATTGAAAATGAATTTTCATTTAAGAATCCCTCAGCCTCTGTACCTAAACTCATACAAGCATACCAGATGATTCAAAAGATTGATGATCTGCATTGGAAGAAAATAAAATCTGGAGAGATAAAGGAAATCATCAAACACTGTTTGGGCCTTTATATCGAAGCAGATGCTATAAATGATACAGCGAGTCCAGGTGAGAACGTGCCCATTACTTTGGAAGTAATCAACAGATCAAATTTGGAAGTAATCCTAAACAGCTTTACCATACTTCCTTCATTTAGAGATTCTACCTTGGAAAAAGAGTTGGTGAACAATAAAGATTACAAAATAAAGACCAACGTAAAAATCAATGCAAACGAAGGCTACTCAGCTCCTTATTGGTTAAAATCCAAAGGAACAGATGGCATGTATTCTGTAAAAGAACAATCATTGATTGGAAAGCCTGAAACTCCAAGGCCGGTAAAAATAAATTTTACATTTACCATTGGTGGTCAAAAGCTTGATTACATCATACCTGTTAGCTACAAATATACTGATCCTGCAAAGGGAGAAATTTATCAACCATTTGAAGTGCTACCTCCTGTGTATACCAAGATTAGTGAGCGTGTCATAATCTTTACAGATAACGAACCTAAAAAAGTTCAAGTAGTGGTGAAGGCTGGCACCGACGAAGTCAAAGGAATGGTAAGGTTAGATGGAAGCAATGGTTGGAAATCAGATATTGATAATGCGACCTTTGATCTAAAATTCAGAGGGGAAGAAAAAGTTTTTGAGTTTGATGTTTGGCCTCCAGAAGATCAATCCGAAATTCAGTTAAAAGCACATGCAGTCGTTGGCAATAAAAAATATGATCATGAGCTGATAGAGATATCCTATGAGCATATTCCTACACAAAAAGTATTGAGAAAGGCTGAGTCAAAGTTTGTCAAAATTAATCTAAAAAAACGAGGCCAACTTGTTGGATACATTGAAGGTGCTGGTGACGCGATTCCTCAATCACTCATGCAAATGGGATATCAGGTTAAATATTTATCAGATGCAGACTTTACTGAAGAAGGCCTTTCAGCATGTGACGCGATTGTTGCTGGTATCAGAGCCTATAATACCAACAAGCGCTTAAAGGTCCACCAAAAGGCCTTGATGAATTATGTAAATAATGGAGGAACTTACATTGTACAATACAATACTAACAGAGGATTGGCTGTAGATGATATCGGTCCTTATGAATTAAATATTTCAAGAGATCGAGTCTCTGTCGAGGAAGCCGAAATCAGTTTCCTTCAAAAAGATCATCCTGTGCTGTCAGGACCTAATACTATTAGCTCTGCTGATTTTGAAAATTGGGTGCAAGAACGTGGATTGTATTTTGCTGATAAATGGGACACAAGGTATGATGCAGTTTTGGCTTCAAATGATCCTGGAGAAAATAGTAGAAAAGGTGGCTTGTTAGTTGGTAAATACGGCGAAGGATATTTTGTTTATACGGGCTATAGTTGGTTTAGACAATTGCCAGCGGGAATTCCAGGAGCCTACAGAATTTTTGCGAACTTGGTTTCTTTATCTGCAAAAGAAAAAGTCCAAAATGAACCAAGTCCCATTAAAAACACGCCTGAACAGAAACTTGAAGAAGAATTAAAAGTAGATCCGTCTGAAAATGGAGAAGTTCCAATTAAAAAGGAACCAGAAGGTTCAGATAAAGCAAAAACAAATCCAGAAGAAATTCTTAAGAAAAGCGATGAAGTAATAAAAGAAGGAGAAGAGATGCAACGTAAGATTGAAGAAGTCCTTAAAAAAGATAAAAAAAAGAAGAAAGGTGGAAACTAAACCTATTAAAAACACACTAGACAGCAAGGTTCCATTATTTTCTTCTTGGAATATTTGGTATTTGATATGCGTCGTTGCTAACATCATTTTTGTTGCAACGATCTATTTTTACTTTCAATCCATATAAAGTTGTATGAGTAATATAGATTGGATTGTTTTAGTATCGACCATATTGTTAATCATCGGTTACGGTATATGGAAAACAAGAGGTTCTAAAAATATCGAAGCCTATCTTCTTGGAAACAATGAAGCAAAATGGTGGACTGTTGGATTATCTGTAATGGCAACACAGGCGAGTGCAATTACTTTTCTTTCTACGCCTGGCCAAGCATACAATGATGGGATGGGTTTTGCCCAGTTCTATTTCATGTTGCCTGTGGCTATGATTATAATTTGTATCACTTTTATTCCTTTGTATTACAAACTCAAGGTATATACGGCATATGAGTTTTTAGAAGGGCGGTTTGATCTAAAAACAAGATCACTAACAAGTCTTTTATTCTTGGTGCAAAGGGGATTAGCTGCTGGTATTACCATTTATGCACCTGCCATTATCCTATCGTCTGTTTTAGGTTGGAATTTAAATTTTACTGCAATTATTATTGGCTTCATTGCTATTCTTTATACGGTAAGCGGAGGCACAAATGCAGTTCATGTTACGCATAAATATCAGATGATTGTCATCCTGACTGGTTTGTTTATCATCTTTTTCATTTTAATTAATCATTTAACTCAAGACTATAGTTTATCCGAATGCCTATCCATAGCTAAAGCCAATGACAAGCTAGATATCGTTGATCTAAGTTTTGATTGGAATGAGCGCTATAATATCTGGTCGAGCATGGCCGCATTGTTTTTATTTCTCTCCTATTTCGGTACAGATCAAAGTCAAGTACAAAGATATATAAGTGGTAAGTCCATATCAGAAAGCCGCATCGGCCTGATCATGAACGGTATACTCAAAGTCCCTTTGCAGTTTTTTATTTTATTAATTGGGGTGCTCGTTTTCTTATTTTTCCAAACAACAAAGGCTCCCTTATTTTTCAACCAATCTGTAATTGAGAAAGTCACTGAATCTTCCTATGCAGATGCATATGAAAATCTGGAAGAAGAATACGATGGCTTATTTAATCAAAGACTCAAGGAAAATGATCTCTTAATCGAAGCTCGCAGAAATCAAGATGAAGCAAGCATAAACTCACAAATCGAAAAAATTCAAGCTCTTTCAACACGCGAGTTTGAACTGAGAAATGCAACAAAAGAAATAATCTCTTCCATTGATCCAGCAGCAGAAACCAATGACAAAGATTATGTATTCTTAAATTTTATTCAAAATTATCTTCCCAAAGGTTTGATAGGTTTGCTATTTGCTGTAATCTTTTTTGCTGCAATGTCTTCGACTGCATCTGAATTAAATGCATTAGCCTCTACAACGACGATTGACATTTATAAAAGAAATTTTGTGCCAGATGCATCTGACTCTCATTATGTTTTCATCTCTAAGTGTTGGACAGCTGGATGGGGAATTTTTGCCATTCTATTTGCCGCAAATGGCAGCTTGCATGAAAATCTTATTCAATTTGTGAATATCATTGGGTCCATATTCTATGGTACTATTTTAGGTATTTTTTTGGTGGCTTTTTATTTCAAGAAAATAAAAGGGAATGCAGTTTTTTATGCTGCTCTTCTCACAGAAGGAATTGTAATCGCCATCTATTATGCAGACATCCTGCCCTATCTATGGCTAAATTTAATAGGTGTAATAGGCGTTATTGGCTTTTCTCATATTTTAAAATTTTTGAAGTAAAACCGCATACTCAAAGATTTATACCATTCACATAAGAATGTCATTCGCACGCAAAATCCAAAAGAATTTGCTCTTTATCTATCCTATTTTGATGGTAAGAAAAACAAAGTCTATGTCTTACATTAATATTAAATTTTACCGCAAAATAACAGAGAGAGAATCTGAGATCATCAATTTGATCGCTCAAGAACATACCAATAAGGAAATTGCTCAGCGTTTATACATTAGTATTGATACTGTCAAAACTCATAGAAAAAACTTACTTGCTAAACTTATGGTATCAAATGCTGCCGGTCTAGTTAGAAGAGGTATTGAATTGGAATTAATTAAAATAACAAGAGCAAGCTGATTCACCATTCACAGAAAATCTGAGTTCAGGTATAGATATTCTCGTGGTCTTTTTGCATATTAAATAATCTTCTTGTAAAGATCCTTTCATTGAGATGATGAGAATAACAGCTTTATTGTTTTTGCTTATTGGTTTTTGTAACAGCTTGAATTCACAGGATAGTAGATTTCAGCATATTACAACCGAGCAAGGCTTATCTCAAAATAGTGTACTTGATATTGTAGAGGATCATAATGGATATATGTGGTTTGCTACTCAAGATGGTCTCAATAAATACAATGGCAGAAGTTTTCAAAGCTATCAAGAATATTTTATTGATATCACTAAAAATAATCACGCTCAATTAGGATTCATTTTTCTCGACCATGATCAAGTACTTTGGATAAGCACATCCCAAGGAGATCTAAAATTTTATAGAGAATCTACAGATGAATTCATTACCCTAGAAGGGCTCAGCCAAATAAGCTCAATGGTTGATTATGGCCCAGTGATCTTTGCTGGAAGTTATGATGGTTTTCTTTATAGAATAGATAAGCTCGAAGACGAATGGAAAGTAACAAAACTGGATTATTTCAAGTCGATTTATCATTTACAAAAACAAGAAAAGTTCATTTATCTGGCTACCGCTTCTGGATTGAAAAGATTTGATCCTAAATTAAATGCACTTGATAGAAACTTTCATATTTATAAAGATATCCCCATAAGTAAAATACTTGCGACAAGGGATGATCAATTTATGGTCTGCTCTTATGGTGAAGGAGTTTATAAGAGTACTAAGATTTCAGTTGAAGGTGAAAAGATAGATAATTTACCGAAGGACTTGATTGTCATGGATGTGTTAGAAGATCATCTACGAAATATCTGGTTTGCTTGCTTTAAAGATGGAGCTTACGTGCTTCAAGCTAATAATGAAATGAGACATTTTCAGTATGATGCGGCCAACATTTACTCCATCAACTACAAAGACATTCTCAGCTTATACCAAGACAGTAATCAAGATATTTGGTTAGGGACTGATGGTGGCGGAGTATCATTTTTTAACCATGAATTCAATTCTGTAAAAACCATCACAAATTATCAAACCCCGAAAAATGTATTTGTGGATGTTCCGCGATCTATTGCGATTGATGATCAGAACAGGATATGGGTAGGTACCTCAGGGCATGGCTTATCGATGATTGACCATGACCTCAGTAAAAGCATAAACATCAATAGCGACAACAGTTACATTAGCACAGACCGCATTGTGAGTCTGTACTTTGAGCCAAATGATAAAATATTATGGATTGGGACTCAAGGGGGAGGCTTGTATAATTATGATACAAAAAAACATAAATTATCAAGTCGACTTGATATTCCGGTACAAACTGTTTGGACCATTAAATCAAAAAATAAAAATCAATTATGGATTGGGAGCAGGGACGAAGGTCTTTTTAGTCTCCATAAAAAAACTTTAAAATGGACTGCTATTACACTTGAAGGAAAAGAAGGACAAACCAAAAAAAATGTCAGAGATGTATTTGTTGATTCAGATTCGATAAGCTATGTCGCCTTTGAAGACGGGGCTATTTTCAAACTTGATGTAAGCTCAGATAAAATCACAGAAATACCAATTAAGTTGCCCAATGGTCATAGCATATCAGGACCTATTAAGTGTCTAATTAAAAAGAATGATCAATTGTGGCTGGGGACTCAAAAGTATGGATTGATATCCTATGATGAGAAAACTCATGTGAGTAAGGTTTTTAATACAGAATCTGGACTACCTAATAATGTAGTCTATGCCATCCTTGAAGATGCTAAGGGCAATTTCTGGATCAGCACGAATAAAGGGATATGTCAATTAAATTATGATCACTTAGTGAAAGGAGAAATCCCAATTGTCAATATGCATTTAACCAAAAAAAATGGCTTAGTCAGTTCTGAATTCAATACAGGAGCTTTTACCACAGACAGTCAAGGCAATTTATTCTTTGGGGGACTTGAGGGTGTAAATTGGTTTCACCCAAGTAGCTTGGCTAAGAAAGAACAAAACGCTAGGATTGTATTTGAAGAAATGATTCTTCAAGATGGTACCAATACTAGTAATATTAATTTGACGATCAATCAGGACATTCAACTCAAACACCATCAAAAGGACTTTCAAATTTCTTATTCCATATTAGACTTTCCTAGCAATGAGAAGAGTGAGTATCAATATAAATTAGATCCCATTCAAGAAGAGTGGGTATATAATAGCAATAATCAAATAGCCAGCTTTACGAACATAGAACCAGGAGCCTACACCTTCAGAGTGAAGGCAACGGACCATCACAACGCTTGGATTGAAAAAAGCTCAGATTTTTCCTTTGAAATTATACCTGCATTTTGGCAAACCCTCATATTTAAAATCATAGCATTACTCTTGCTTTTAGCTCTTGTATATCTAATATCATGGTATGTCTCCAGAGAAACCAAAAGGAAAACCTTACTAGATCAAAAAATTAAACTATCCGAGGCTGTTGCCTTAAGGGCACAAATGAATCCACATTTTTTATTTAATAGTTTAAATTCAATTGACAATTATATATTGAATCATAAGCCTAAAGAAGCTTCGGAATATTTATCAAAATTTTCAAAATTAGTCAGAAGAATATTAGACTATTCTACAGAAAATAGAATTAGTCTTAAGGATGAACTTAACCTACTTAAGCTTTATGTTGATTTAGAAAAAATGAGATTTAGTAATCGGTTTAATTACCAATTTGATATTGAAAAAGAAATCTCGCTAGAAGAAGTTCATGTGCCTCCTATGATTTTACAACCATTTGTTGAAAACGCCATATGGCATGGAATCATGCACGCTCCCCATGAAGGACAACTAGATATAAACGTCAAGGAGAATGAAAATAATTTGTACTTCGAAATAGACGATAATGGAATCGGACGGGAAAAAGCTCAAAAGATTAAAACTAAGTCTGCTACTTTAAAAAAATCCCATGGCATGAAAATTACTGAAGAAAGAATTCGTCTTAACAATGAACTCTATGGGATGGGTGGTGCAATTCAAACCATTGACAAACTTGATGCATTCGGAGGATCCGCTGGAACGAAAGTAATTATTAAAATCCCTAAACAATACCAATATGATTAGTGCCATTATCATTGATGACGAACAAGCCGCATTGCAAGCTTTAGAGACTAAGATAAAGATGTATTGTCCAGATATTGACATTAAGGCAACTTGTGATTCATCCAAATCTGGACTTTTGGCTATAAAGGAACATCAACCTGATGTGGTTTTCCTTGATATTGAAATGCCTTGGATGAACGGCTTTGAGATGTTAGATTGTTTGGGCAACAATATAAATTTTGAAGTTATTTTTGTTACAGCATATGACCAATATGCCATTAGGGCTTTCAAATCTAAGGCCTTGGACTATCTTTTAAAACCTGTTGATAAAGATGATCTAGTCGCTACTTACTCCAGATTGAAAGGCGCCATCAGTCATTTTAGTTCTGAACAACTATCTGAACTCACCAAGGAGATGAACAAGCCCATCACCTTAAAGCGAATCCTCTTGCATTCTATGGAAGGGATTGAAATCCTAGATCAAAATGAAATTAACTATTGTCAAGCTGACTCAAACTACACCTATGTGTTTACCAATTCTGCTAAGAAAATAATCGTAAGCAAAACACTAGCTGGCGTAGAGAAATTGCTAAACCAAAACTTGTTTCTTCGGGTGCACAAATCGTATACGGTCAATCTTTCTGCAATTAAGCGCATTGCTGCAAACGATGGTGTAAGAATTATTTTAAAGGATCAAACAGAAATACCCATTTCTAGAAGAAGGAAAGAACAACTTTTTGAGGCTTTAGAGAATTTTAATTTTTAAATAAAAAGAGCCGCCCATAAATGGGCAGCTCTTTAAAATCGATAATAATTCTTTTACTGTTGATTCGGTGCAATGATATCAAGTAAGCCTCCTGGCACTACTTCAAAATTAGCATTCACATCAACTGTCAATCTATATCCTTTTCCTAGTAGACCAGATTGGACGGTTACATCTTTTGTAGCCGGGATAATTACATGATGACAATAATCAGGTAAAATTCCTAAACTCCAATTACTGGCATTGTCATGCCAGTTTCCTGAAGCCGGTCCAACCCAAGTATTCGTCAGAATGGCACTACAAGGTCCATTAGGTATTCCTAAGGCAAAGCCTGAAAACCCAGATGAAATGCTGGCCGACACAATGATATCTGCATTAAAATTGCTTAAGCTAGCTGGATTATAAGAAATGGTATAGGATGAAGCGTTTGAAGGCGTCACATCACTTATTTGATTGTTACCCGCCACTTTTACAATTTCTATATCTGTTCTATTATTTGAAGTTGCAGTCTCCCAACCTGTAATTTCAGCGTCTGTGTAATACAGTTCTAAATCATAAGTTCCACTCGAACTTGCATTGGTTGGTGTAATTTTAAAAGTTTTAGAAGAAACGAAGTCTGATGTTGTCGCACTTGAAAATTGTAGTGCAGACACCCCTGCCCTATCTACTTCAACCGTTGTACATCCGTAATCATGCGAGCTGGTATTGTTGATACTTAGCATAATGTTTCCAGAAGTAGGATCATAAAAATGTACGGTAGAATTTGCACCTAAATATTCTTCAGCAGCTACGCTTGTATTTACTGTTGATTGAACTTCTACATTCAAGTTTATTTCTACTTCTACCCTATCAACAGCGGCAGCGTACAACCAACCTGTTCCATCACTATATCTAAAAGCAATTGTGACATTTGATTGTCCTATATAAGGCGTAAGATCAATAGTTACAGCTGTCCATGCTGTCACACCTCCTAAGTCTTGAAGCAATGTATATGTGCTTCCTCCATCTATAGATATTTCTACATCCAAATCTTCTTGATCACCCTGATATGTATTGTCTTCATAGTAATAATCAAAACTCAAACTTGCTGCTGTAGCGGCGCTCAAATCAATACTATTACTTTCCATGATAACATCATTTTGAACACAATCGCAAGCATCATCATTGATAAATGCAAAGATGCTTCCTGATGGAGGACTCGGTATAGTGATAGCATCTGAACTAGCAGAAGCAGCCGTACCAACCGCCCATGGAGTATCTCCTGAAGGATTAGTCGTGGTAAATTGCCCTAAGCTGTTTGACTCGAAATCTTCTAAAAAAACAGAAACTACAGAGCCGCCTGCATTGATTGGAGCAATATCTTCACTGGTGATATTAATTGTAAAACTTTGATTGTTTGAACCCGTCGTTGCATCACCCCCATTTGCATTAAGCGTATAGTTTACAATAATATCTTCTACTGTTTCTACTACTGCATCATTGTAAATTTGGAATACGAAGTCTGCTGTTGGATTAGCTGCAGTCAAGGTAGCAGATAAATTTGCAGGAGCTGCGTAATCTAACCCTTGTGTAGCTGAACCTGCTAGACTAAGCGTCACCGTTGGGTCTACTGAAGCTGCCTGACCAATACCAATGGTAACTGTCACTTCTTGGTAAGGAAGACAATTATTGTTAACTGAAGCATCTTGCTCGTTTACATCGGCTTGATTACCTGAAAAAGAAACTACAGGAGTGCAAAGTCCAATGCTAAACTGAGCTACTCTCGTACTCCAATTTGAAGCTGGATTGTATTCTCCCGTAAACCAAAAAGATCCATCGGAAGGATCCACACCCATTGCGGCATAATCACCATATCTATTACTACCATTTGGAGATGTTCCTGCAACGATGGTTGTTTCAGGTTCAGTCATGGTTCCAAGCGGATCACATTCTTTTCTACCTGTATATTTTAAACTTGGGAATGTAGAAGAACTTGAAGTGCTGTAAGCCAAGCCGATACTTCCATCAGCATTGATACCAATAGCAGACATCCATCTTGATTCTGAGTCTGGAGCATATGTACCTTGTTGATAAATCGTCCAGTTGCTTGAAGGTGTGCTTCTTCTCAATTCATACCATCTGATTCCAGCATCATCACCACCAGTTACATCAGTTACGTGACTCATTACCATTGCTTCATAAGAACCAAATCTTCTGTACATGATTCTATTCATCAATACTTCTCTAAGTGGATCAAGTGTAGTTCCACTTCCAGATTGCTCAATACAAGAGAAAGAAGTATATCCACATAAATGTGTATCAAATGGATCAGTAGCGATATTTTGCACTTCTGTAAAAGTGGTATTGCTAGGAGTGGCAAAATCAATATCAAGTTCAAAGATTTCTAATTGATCTTGACTTAGATTCGTATCCCAAGCATCATCAGCCATTCTCATGACTAATGCAGGGGAGTTTGCATCTGGCATATTGTCTCCATCGACATCAACTGGTGTTAGAGCTTGAAAACCAATGGTACCATATGATGGAGCTGTAAATCTTTGGGCTGAACCAGCAGTTCCTGCAAGCATTTGTGTTCTATCTAAAGCATAAATAGCAGGACTATTTTCATTAGAGGTGACAATGTAAGCATCATTCCAAATTCCATACTTTGGATAATCAGGGAAATTAGTAGCTTGATAACTATATACATACCATGCACCCTCTGGATCAGGAGTTTGTGAAATAGCTACAACTAATAAATTACCAGAAGCAGAAAATTCACTCATCATCCATCTATCAGCACCCTGATCGTACAATACGATTGGATCACCAAGTCCCCCTATTCCTGTAAAGGAATCAAAATAGGTTTGACCTTGGAGTACATTGCCATCTTTATCATAAATAATAAAGAAAGCTCCACCACTTCCGTTAATCATTTGGATTACATGATTAGGTCCAACGTCTACAGCTGGATCAGGAGGATTTACCCCTGAATAGCCTAATCCTTCAAAACTTTTATCTAAAGCTTTGTTTAAGTTTGGAGCAGCATACTTTGTCTGCCATGCTGGATCCATCCCTGCAGGTTTTGCATTTGGATTGATACTATCATTTAAGACCCAATCTGATTTTGGGTGATAACCCAATTTTTCTCCTTTGACGATTACACCATCAAAAGGTGGTTCAACAAAATCTCTTAGTGGAACTGTTTCTTTAACTAAAGTGCCTTCTATAACATCAGGGTTTACATATCTTTTTTGAGCCTTTTGAGCATAGAGGCCAGATAATGTAAAGAAAAAAGTAAATATTAAAGGGGGGATAAGCTTAATAAGCTTCTTAGACAATGCATTTTCAATCATTATTAAGTCGATTTAATAGTAAAAAAAAGAATGCTTAGAACTTGGTGTAAAAAAAAGAATCCGTGGCTTAACAGCCACAGATTCAACAAAAACTAGGTAAGTTAAATCCAGTTTTGATTCTTACATTTTAGTCCACTTGGCTATGTTATTATTGTTAATCTTAACATAGTCATTATTTCCAGCTTCAGTAGCCATTTTTAGTGAAACTTTTGCCGCTGCAATAGCTTCTCTGTATTTTCCTAAACCTGCTAATATTTCAGATTTTCTTCTTTGAGTCCAAAATCTGTCGTTACCCATTTCAATAGATTTATTCATCCATTCTAAGGCTTTATCAAGATTCTTTCCTTCATTTAAGTAAAAGCCAGCAGCATTATAAAAGTCTCCAGCAGAAGGTCCCGCCATAACTTTATCAATGTTAGCCTGTACCATATCTCTAGCATTAACTTTGATCGGTAGCATAGCCATTGTCTTATCCCATATGATAATGAGGTCTGCACTGTTATCTCTTAAGTTATCAATGGTAATCATGAAACTCTCCACAGATTGATTCATTGAAACTGTTTTTGCAACAGCTGTTGCAGCAGGTGTTTTTTCAACATATCCACCAAAACCACTTGCTTCAAAAGGGTAAAACATAATATTCCAACTTCCTTTTGAAGGAGTAGCTAAAACTGCATATGTTCCTTTTTCTAAATCTTGACCTCCAAGATTAACATCCGTTGAGAAAGACATTTTGGTAGCTTGATTCGCCCCAAATCTCCAAATCTTATCGTAAGGTACTAAGTCACCGAAAATGGTTCTTCCTTTTACACTAGGTCTTGAATATTCAATAGTTACATCTGTCAATCCTACTGTTTGTGTCATTTTGCATGCTGGGCTAGCTGCTGGTGTTTTTATTTGCCCGAAACTAACAACACATGTTGCACAAACTAAAAATGCTATTTGAAATAAGCTTTTCATACGTATTACTTGTTTATTTTATTTGATTTCGATTAAAAGGGCAGCGCTAAAATACTATTAAAAAATATATTCTAAACGATATCCTCGATTTTTTGCACGTTTCATAAGACAATTCCCCTAATTAGGATCAAATTTCTAGCCAAAGGAAGAAAACTTGTTAATTTTATTGAATAGAAATAAATGATAATTGGATTTAAAAAGCATGTTAATGATGCATAAATGCTATAAAAGAAGAAAGCCAATCAAATAGAATTTGATTGGCTTTCTTTCATCGTGATCGCTCTGGGGCTCGAACCCAGGACCCACGCCTTAAAAGGGCGTTGCTCTACCAGCTGAGCTAAGCGATCCCAAACTTTTTTGTAAAAAGCTCCGCAAATATACAACTCATTTTATTCTAAGCAACTTTCCAAGGAAAAAACAAAAGGCCAACTGAAGAATTCAGTCGGCCTAGTTTAACCAATTTGAGAGTAAGAATTAAATCTTTACAAATTTTATTGTATTTCTGTGAGATGCACCTTGGACATTTATAAAATAAATTCCAGATGTTATGTCTTGTAAATCCATGCTATATTCGTTTGCTCCCACAGTTATTTGCTGCGTATTTGATTGGATAACTTTACCACTCGCATCAAGTAATGTTAATACTCGAAGCTCATCGCTATTTGCATTTATTGTGAGTCTTAATGATTCATCAATAACTGGATTTGATAGTATTTTAATGTTTTCACTCGATTCGATTGAAACAATTTGAATTTGAGAATGATTACTTTCTCCATTATTGTCGAATCTTATTCTATATGAATTTGAACCATTAATAGGATTTATGTCAGCATAGGAATATGTTTTTACACCTTGCTTGGCATTGATACTTCCTAACGCCATCCATGATCCTGAAGTCAATCTTTCGATGGTAAATTTTCCTTGATCGTTTACCTCTTCTAGGTCCCAATTTAAGTTTACCTTCTCACCATCATATTGAGCTTTAAAATTTTCTATGGCAATTGATAGAACATTCAGCGTGCCTGTAGCACTGGCTTCCGAGAAGTGGTTCATATCAAACTCTAAGACATGGGCTTGACTATTCTCAGAAATATATTGATAGTTGTTAATATCACTAGCAAATATAATTTCTGTTGAACCTCCCCCATTATTTAAAGGGTCGCAATCTTCATTTGGTCCTGAATAATGAGATATGTTCATGTTGTTAAAATCAACATATAAACCTGTCTCAATATTATAGTTTATCAGCTCCTGCTCTAGGTAATATAATTTTACTGAAACAGGACTTGGAAAATAAGCTCCATTACAATCTGGCCCATCACAAGAAAAATTAAAATTCCTTGGTAAAAAGCTAACTCCGTTTGACTGTGGTATTGAAGGCAGGACATCAAAGTCTACACTTAAATTCCCTAAGTCATTTCCATTTGGATTGACAGAAGCCACGAGCTGGTGATTTGTAAAAATATTGATCCATTCATTTCCTGATGCATCTTGTACAGTTTCTGTTTGACAACTAGATGGTTGATAAGCAAAAACATCAGGTTTTTTAAATCGTACTCCATAGTCTTCTACCTGTCCTTCTATAGGCACATAACATGCATCACTAAATGGATTAACATCTGATATTACCCTAACTCTTAAAAAGTTGTCAAATACAGGGTTTGAAGGTGTGGTAAACAACTGCATCGGAGCAACTCCACAATAAGCTTCATTTCCTGAATCTGCTACTAATTCATCTTCGTCATCAAAATCTCCATCATTATTATAATCAATAAACACTTTGAAATATTCTGGAAAACTCTGAGTCCCAAAACAATAACCGATATAGAGGTAAATTGGATATTCTTTATTTGGTAGTAAATCAGTTGTATAGTTACAACTGTGATCTGTATAGACAATATCATCAACGTTTGCTAATGAAGAGGCATGATTAATTTCGTTTAAGACGAATTTCTTGATCCCTCCTGTTCCTGGATTTCCTCCTGGAATACAATTCGCAGGTTCTGGTGCTTCATCATATACTTTTATGTATGAAGTTTTTGTCATCGGCATGCTGCTACCTAGGCTATTTGAAGCTACAAGTGTTACTTCGTAAGTTCCAGGTTGATTATAGGTCACTGCTACATTTTGATCATAAGAAGAACTTGGATATCCTCCAGGAAAACTCCATGACCATCCATCAACTGCACCTAAAGATCTATCTTTAAATACTACCGTTTCACCTACACAAAGTTGCGACGAGCCCTCCGTATTAAAATTAACTGTCGGTACATCAACAGGCGCACAAGTAGGCATACAAGTCGGATGGTCTGCTATTTTCAAAGCAATGGCGTTATTAATATGACCCTTACTTGATTCAGACCAATTGGTAAATGTTGTAAGATTGGGAGCCATGATGGCAAATTCACCATATGTATCATGACCAGATCCCATGTTATGACCCATTTCGTGCGTGGTCATTACTCTTATTTGTTCGGCATCATCCACAAAATCTTGCAGTAAGTGATATCTCTTATTGATGCATAAGCCATTTACAAATGCATACCCGACAACTGTACCGTCAAAATCTCTGTTTGTCCAAAACTGAGCAATGGCAAAATCTTGTGTACCGAAACCACCATTCTCTCCCCAGTCACGAACCTCGTATAAAAGTCCTCCAGGGCTTGTAGTGTTAGACCATGGATCACATGTGCTACATGAGGATACAAATTGCGTTGCTATTTCAAACTCAATGTCCAAATCAAATTCATTGATGAAATTGGCCTGTACATTATTAAGTACTCCGATATTTCTAGCGATAACATCATCGACGCTGCTATTATACTTTTGGTACATTAAATAATCTGAGGCAAGAGCAATTTTAAGTGTGATGCAATTATCATCATTTTCAGCAAGTGCTTCATGATCGACTTTTTTTGCAAAGTCATCTGCATCCTCATGTGCGCAAGTGATATTAGGATTTTCAATCACATCATTGCTACTGTAAATAACATGCATGTCTCGTTCCGCAAGAGATTCAAAATGCCTAGCAGGTTCTATGTAATAGGTTCTTGTCTTTTCTCTGACAAAGCCGTAAATAAAACCGTCTGTGATTGTTAATCTGACATCGCTATCAGACTCGTTGTTAAGGTAACCAACATATGTAATATTATTTGTTGGGTGAACAATTTGATCGCCGCTTTCAGTGGCTACCTTAACAGTATACTCAGATGCAAGGGTTGAATTTGGAAAAAGACTTAGGTCCCAATTAAGATTTTCCTGAAATTCAAATAGTATTTTACCATTGTAATCATCTGCAGTAATTTTAGAAACAAGTTCTTTTGTCTTTACTTCAAAAAGGTCATATTTTTTGAAGTTTTCATCCAGCGTCTTTTGCTGGCTTAGTGCTTTTTTGGTTGTAGTAATTCTTGTTTGAGCGAATAGTGAATTTGTAGATTGTAGCCATAGCAATCCTATAGCTATAATGAACAGCTTCTTCATTGGTTAAATGTGGTTTGGTGTTAAAAATGGTTAAACGAAGCGAGGGTGTTTAGTCATTGTAAATCCGTACCATTTACAACACTATTAAGCAGAACAAGAGACTAAAGTTCGCTCCAAAATATGCCTGTAGCAATTTTGTAGGGCGATCTAAAAAAATTAAATACCAATGCAATTGATTGATATCTAATAGATTACGTAATAAATAAAAAGAAAATTGAAATTGAAATTATTCTTCTTCTGTAGACAGTGTGTTCTCAAGAGTTTGCATCTTGACATAGTCACGGCTCTCTTCTACGGTACCAATAATGGTAAGAATGGTTTCTAACCTAGAAATTTCTATGAGCTTCTTTACACTATCATGTTTAATACCCGTAAGGATAAATAAGCCATAGTCTTTCCAGATCCGATTTGCGGTCAAAATCGCACTCAAGCCTGAAGAGTCAACATATTTAACTTCAGATAAATCAAATACCAGATTTTGAACACCTTCATTTCGCAAAAAAACAAATTCAGATTTTAAATCTGGTGCGATGATAGAGTTCAAATTATCTTCTTCAAGGATAAAATGGGAATGGTCAGCTTGCTTATCTACAGAATATTTCATCTATAATGTTTTAATTAAGGAGTGCAAAAATATCTTTTTTGCTCATAAAACATAGATTATTAGAAAGCTTTATTTTTTCAATAGAAAGATGACATATATAAATAAATCTAATATCTTTAAAGATAAGGTGTGTAATATTATAAATAAGCTGCCAAATTTTCCGTTTAAGAATGTGTTAAATGACAGTTTCTGTTAGAACATATTGTGCAGATGTTGTTTATTTAATTAAAAAGTGACAATATTACCTATATTAATAAATGGTACTATTTTCGACTATAATACATTACAAAGAGCAAAGTGCTCATTTTAATAATGGAACATTAGATACATGAATAGAAGATTTTCACAAGAGGTAAAAAAGATCTTATCTGTAAGCCGGAATGAAGCAGAGCGGATGGGAAGCCACTATATAGGAACAGAGCATTTATTGTTAGGGATGATGCATCATCCAGAATCACTTGCTATGCAAGTTTTGGATTCTTTGGAAATTGATTTTAATGACTTAAAATATAAGATTGAAAAAGAAAATGAAAGCCTTTCAGTTGAAAAAGCATCTGTAGAATTAGGTAAAATCCCTTTAAACAAACATGCAGAAAAGGTTTTTCAATTCACTTTCCTTGAAGCTAAGTACTATAAAAACGATAAAATTGAAACAGAGCATTTGCTGCTCTGCATCTTAAAGCACAAGGATAACCTAGCTGCACAAATATTAAATGACTTTGATATTGATTACGAATCATTCAAAGCCGAATTAGAATATGTAAAACAAGAAATGGACGGATCTTACTCTGATATATATGATCAAACACCTTCAGATGGTGATTTACCTTTAGAAGAAGAAGGAAGTAGTTCGCAATATTCAAGAAAAGGAAATTCTAAATCAAAGACACCTGTTCTAGATAATTTTGGACGAGATGTTTCAAAGTTAGCGGAAGAAGGCAAATTAGATCCAATCATTGGAAGGGAAGCTGAGATAGAAAGAGTTTCGCAGATATTAAGCAAAAGAAAAAAGAATAACCCTATCCTTATAGGAGAGCCGGGTGTGGGTAAAACTGCCATAGTAGAAGGCTTAGCACTTCGAATCGTTGAGAAGAAAGTTTCAAGAGTATTATTTGACAAAAGAGTTGTCATGTTAGATCTTGCTGCTTTAGTAGCTGGCACCAAATATAGAGGTCAGTTTGAAGAAAGAATGAAGGCCATCATGAACGAATTGGAAAAGACGGATGATGTGATCCTTTTCATTGATGAAATACATACCATCGTTGGTGCAGGAGGAGCTACAGGCTCTCTTGACGCAAGTAACATTTTCAAGCCAGCCTTGGCAAGAGGTGAATTACAAGCTATCGGAGCTTCCACACTAGACGAGTATCGTCAGCATATTGAAAAAGATGGCGCTTTAGATCGAAGATTCCAGAAGGTATTGGTTGAGCCACCTTCAGCTGAGGAGGCGGTCAATATTCTAGAAAATATTAAATCAAAATATGAAGAGTATCACAATGTGAGCTATTCAGATGATGCGGTGAAAGCATGCGTCTCATTGAGTGATAGATACATCAGTGATCGTTTTCTGCCAGACAAGGCCATTGATATATTAGATGAAGTTGGAGCTAGAGTGCATTTGAAAAATATTAATGTACCTGAGCATATTGAAGAACTAGAACAAGAAATTGAGGAATTAAGAGAAAAGAAAAATCAAGCAGTAAAATCTCAGCAATATGAAAAAGCCGCAGACTTAAGAGATCAGGAATCAAAATTGATGCGCAAATTAGAGGAAGCAAAAGTGGCTTGGGAAGAAGAGACCAAAACAAAAAGATATCCAGTTGTTGAAGAAGACATTGCAGAGGTAGTTGCTATGATGACAGGCATACCTGTTAATCGAGTGGCACAGAGTGAATCTAATAAGCTGGTCACTATGAAGGATGATCTTGAAGAAGAAGTAATTGGACAGAGTGAAGCTATCGTAAAAGTAGTTAAGGCCATACAGCGTAATCGTGTAGGACTTAAAGACCCATCTAAACCAGTTGGTTCATTCATTTTCCTTGGTCCTACAGGTGTTGGAAAAACAGAATTGGCAAAAGCCTTATCAAGATATTTATTTGACTCTGAGGATGCATTGATTAGAATAGACATGACAGAGTACATGGAGAAGTTTTCAATCAGTAGATTGATTGGAGCGCCTCCGGGATATGTTGGATATGAAGAAGGGGGTCAATTGACAGAAAAAGTTAGAAGAAAACCTTATTCAGTAATCCTTCTTGATGAGATTGAAAAAGCACATCCTGATGTTTACAACATCCTATTGCAGGTGCTTGATGATGGACAATTGACAGATGGTCTAGGAAGAAAGGTAGATTTCAAAAATACCTTGATCATCATGACCTCTAATATTGGAGCAAGGCAATTGAAAGATTTTGGCCAAGGTGTTGGATTTGACACAAAAGCCAGAAAAGACAATCGCAACGATGATTCAAAAGGCGTTATTCAAAATGCGCTAAAGAAAACATTCTCACCAGAGTTTTTAAATAGAATTGATGATGTCGTAGTATTTAATAGCTTGGAGCAAGAACACATCTTTAGTATCATTGATATTGCACTTGCTTCTCAACACAAAAGACTTAATGAGATGGGATTCAGCCTTAACTTAGGAGAAAAGGCGAAAAAATTCCTAGCAGAGAAAGGATTCGATCCTGCATTTGGAGCACGTCCATTGCATAGAGCGATTCAAAAATATCTGGAAGACCCATTAGCAGAGTTTATTCTTGGTGAAAATCCAGTGGAAGGAAGTATTTTTGATGTTACACTCAATAAAGAAGGTGATGAGCTAAAAGTGAAGCTATCAAAGAAAGTAAGCAACGTTAAATAATCATTAGAAATACAAACACCTAAATCAAATTGATTTTTCAATTTCACTAAATGCAAACTTTCAATGGCATTTGGTGATTAATTGAAAGTGAATTGATATATTTAAATAAATAAAAACAATAATATTTGGCAATAAGAAGAAAAAGAACCCGAACCCCTTACAATGATCCTAAATCTCAATTTAGAATCAATGAACAAATCGGAATCCCTGAAATAAGATTAGTAGGAGACAACTTAGAAGAAATCTCTGAAGTAGCAAATAGAACCATTGGTCCTGGAGTATATAATACCAAAGACGCTTTATCTTGGGCTTTTGATCTCGGATTGGACCTTGTAGAGATTTCACCGAAAGCTCACCCACCAGTTTGCAAAATTATAGACTACAACAAATTTCTTTATCTAAAGAAAAAGAAAGAAAAGGAAATAAAATCCAATACACAAAAAACAGTGATCAAGGAGATCCGCTTCGGACCAAATACTGATGATCACGATTTTCAATTCAAATTAAGACATGCCATTAAGTTCTTAGAAGAAGGATCTAAAGTGAAAGCTTATGTCCATTTTCGAGGAAGATCTATTGTTTACAAGGATCGAGGAGAACTTTTATTGCTTAAGCTTATGAAAGAATTGGAAGAGCTTGGTTCTGCAGAAGAACTTCCAAGACTTGAAAAACGTCGGATGACGGTTATGATCGCTCCAAAGAAGCAGGGATCTAAGAAGAAAAAGTCCGAATAAATTTTTCAAAATATAAGTCTTTATTAAAGTTTTTTATACTTTTGTGCTCGCTTTAAATTAAAGCTATGCCAAAAGTAAAAACACATTCTAGCGCTAAGAAGAGATTTAAGAGAACCGGATCTGGAAAGATCAAGCGTTTTCAAGCATATACATCTCACATGATGCGTAATAAGACGAAGAAACAAAAGTTGAAGCTGAGAGGTTCAACATTAGTTGCAAAAGCAGACGAGAAAAGAATCAAAGCTCTTTTGGGTATTTAAATCTTATAATTTTTATTATTATGCCAAGGTCAGTAAATGCAGTAGCATCCAGAGCAAGAAGAAAGAAAATACTAAAGCAAGCCAAAGGTTATTTTGGTGCGAGAAGTAATGTATATACCGTAGCAAAAAATGCTGTTGAAAAAGGTCTAGGATATGCTTATCGTGATAGAAGGAATAAGAAAAGAACCTTCAGAAGACTTTGGATTGCAAGAATTAATGCAGCTGCTCGTCAAGAAGGAATTAGTTATTCTCAATTGATGCATAAGCTCAACACCAATGACATCGCGCTTAACAGAAAAGTCCTAGCTGACTTAGCGATGAATCATCCTGATGCATTCAAGGCGGTAGTAAAGGAAGTATCTTAAAAATTTTCCGTACGTATATTTGAATTTTTAGAAGCTAGTTTTATTAGTTCCTAATCTAGTACCCAGACCATAGTTATGGAAGTACTTTCACATTCCTAGTTAGGTATTCTCTCAAGCTAGAGCGCATTTTAAACCTATAGCTCTTTTCGATATAATGATACAAGTTACACAAGTTGTAACTCCTCGACATTTCATTATAGACCAATTAAGTTTATTTACTTCTGATCGCTTCTACTGGATCAAGACGTGCCGCCTGAGAAGCTGGAATAATTCCTGATAAGATTCCAATTACCACAGCAAGGATAATGGCAATGATGATATTTGTGGAAGAAAGATACATTTCATAGTCAAAGACTACTGTGATGATTTTTAATACGGAGAAGACCGCTACAAGTCCAAACAAGCCTCCAATAAGACATAGTAAAACGGACTCTATTAAAAATTCAATGAGTATTACAGATTTTCTTGCACCCATGGCTTTCTTGATTCCGATGATGTTGGTTCGTTCTTTCACCGAAACAAATAAAATATTGGCAACACTGAAAATACCTACTAGGATCGCAAACATCCCAATTACGAATCCAACTGAATTAAGAACTGTAAATACAGGTTCCATCATTTTTGAAAACATTGAAACCTCATTGATATAAAAATTATTTTTTTCCTTAGGCTTTAGTTTTCTGTGAGATCTTAATACTCCAATCACTTCATCTGTAAGAGCTTCATTACTAACATTAGTTGCAGCCTTAGCATTCAAAAGACTCCCATAGGTTTTACCTGTTTTTACATTGACAAACTTTTTGATGGCTTCATAGGGCATAATCAAAGCCTCATCAAAATCTAGTGGATTAATTAAAGAACTCCCTTCTTTTTCCATTACTCCGATGACAGTATAACTCCGCCCCCTCACTTTTATACTCTTACCAAGTGGTTCAATATTGCCAAACAATTCTTCTGCAATCACATTTCCAAGTATAACACGATCATGACCGTTGAATGATTCAAGATTAGTAAAGTACCTTCCTTTATCAAATTTGAAATTAAACATGTAACCAAAATCATGTGTCCCACCCAGTATATATGCATTTTGCACATTTGAAGATTTATACTTAATCGTACCACTGGGTAAAAACACAGCCAATGAAGCTTTGTCTGCAGATTTGACCTTTGACTTAATGGCATTAAGATCACTCTCATCGGGGGTTGGATTTTTGATATACTTCCACCAAGAAGTACCAGGATCTTCATTCCAAGGTTGTTTTTCCACATATACCACGTCATTACCCATTTCATTTAAGCTGCTCTCGATATTTAATTTTAAAGAATCTACTGCAGACTTAACGGTAATGATGCAAAATATGCCTATCATAATACCGAGCAAGGAAAGAAAGGTCCTTAATTTATTGGAAACAAGCTGATGTGTGGCCTGTCTAAAACTCTCTATGATGATCTTATTTAGTAACACTGTTTCTAAATTACGCTAAATATATGGTCTTCTAGTTGCTTTTAGATTGATTGCATAAAAACAACTATTAACATGAACTTATTTTCTATTGACACATTAATACTTTATAATGTCATGATAATTTTTATTTTTGCGGCTCAATTAATACATCTTTAATGCGAACGAAACTTTCACAATTTGATTATGACCTGCCAAAAGGTCGAATTTCACAATATCCACCTAAGAATAGAGACGAATCTAAACTGATGGTGATACACAGAGAAACAGGAGAAATTGAACACAAGGTCTTTAAAGATGTCATTGATTATTTTGATGAAGGTGATTCTTTAATATTTAATAATACCAAGGTTTTTCCTGCAAGACTGTATGGAAGAAAAGAAAAGACGGGCGCGAGCATTGAAGTTTTCTTATTAAGAGAATTAAATCAGGAGTCAAGACTTTGGGATGTATTAGTAGATCCGGCGAGAAAAATCAGAGTTGGTAACAAACTCTATTTTAATGATGAAGAAGGGAATGAAGTTCTGATTGCTGAAGTTGTAGATAACACTACTTCTAGAGGAAGAACTATTAGATTCTTTTTTGAGGGTAGCCATAATGAATTTATGGATTTATTGAAAGGGCTCGGAACTACACCTCTTCCAGACTACATTGATAGAAAACCAGAACCCATTGATATTGAGAGATATCAAACTGTATATGCAAAAGAGATTGGTGCGGTTGCAGCACCAACTGCAGGCCTTCACTTTAGCAGAGAGCTGTTGAAGAGATGTGAGATTAAAGGAATTGAATTTGCTGAGGTTACACTTCACGTAGGTTTAGGTACGTTTAGAAGCATTGATGTAGAAGATCTCTCTAAACACAAGATGGAAGCGGAGTACTATAATATAGATGAAGAAGCAGCAGCTACGGTAAATAAGGCTAAGGCAGCTAAGCGCAGAGTTTGTGGAGTTGGAACTACCTCCATGAGAAGTATTGAATCATCTGTTTCAGCTACTGGTAATTTGAAAGCGAGTCAAGGGTGGACTAACAAATTTATCTTCCCTCCTTATGAATTTCAAATAGCCAATTGTATGATCACCAATTTCCATTTGCCAAAATCAAGTCTTATGATTATGGCATCTGCTTTTGCTGGTCAAGATTTATTAAAAGATGCATACAAGAAAGCCATAAAGAATAAATATAAGTTTTTCAGCTATGGTGATGCTATGCTCATTTTATAATAAAAAAGCATTTAAAATATCCGTGCGAAAGATATTTTATCTATGAAATTATTCTTAATATTTTTTTAATTCAATCATTTTATTTAATTGAATAGGAATATTGGACTATTATTTTCTTTTTTAGTTTCGCAGCATAATTAAAGGGGAACAAAATCGCCCCCTTTTCAGTTAGTGTAAATAATTAAACATTTATTTTATGTATTGGACATTAGAATTAGCTCATCATCTAGAAGACGGTCCTTGGCCGGCTACACGTGACGAATTGATTGACTACGCAATACGCTCTGGAGCTCCATTGGAAGTAATGGAAAATTTACAAGCGATTGAAGATGAGGGGGAAATTTACGAAACCATGGTTGATATTTGGCCTGACTATCCAAGAAAGGATGATTTCCTTTTTAACGAAGACGAGTACTAACAAAATATAAACTACGCTATTGGTGTAAATAGACATCATTACTTTATGCCGGACCTCAAAAATTTCGATATTATTATTGCAATTGATGGCCCATCCTCATCTGGCAAAAGTACCCTTGCTAAAGACTTAGCTAAAAAACTTTCATACAGATATATTGATTCAGGCGCTATGTATCGTGCCGTCACCTTATATCTTCTGCGTCAAGAAGTATCTTATCAAGAAACAAACAATTGGGATTTTCTTGAAAATGAAATTCATTTGGATTTCCAGCTTGATCAAGATGTAAATAAGATCCTTCTAAATCAAGAAGATGTAAGTGAATTAATTCGCTCTGCCGAAGTGAATGAGCATGTAAGCTTGGTGGCTGCATTAAGTCCTGTGCGAAGCTTTCTCGTAAAGTCTCAGCAAGCTATGGGACAGAATGGAGGACTTGTCATGGACGGAAGAGATATTGGCACTGTGGTCTTTCCTGAGGCACAATTAAAGATCTTTCTTCAAGCTTCATTCGAAATCCGTGCTGAACGAAGATTTAAAGAGCAACTAGCTAAAGGGATGAATCAAACTATGGAAGATGTCAAACAAAACCTTCAACTGAGAGATTTCATAGATTCAAATAGGGAGGACAGTCCCCTATTTAAAGCAACAGATGCTCTAGTTCTTAAAAATGACGATATTGATTTAGAAGAGCAACTCAACATTTGCTATAAATGGGCAAAAGAGAAAATGCAAAGTCTAAAAAGCTGAAAAGAAAACTTTAGCAGCCTATTCTACAATTGAGATATCTCCAATAAATACTTCTGATTCCCCATCTTTGTAACTAAGTTCTACATAGTAAACAAAAACAGCCGCTTGCATTTTTTGCGATTTAAAACTTCCATCCCAACCTGCTTCAGGCACATTCGCTTGAAAATCTGTGGCTTCAAACAAGAGTGCTCCCCAACGGTTAAACACCCTTAAAACATTGACCATTGAAACGTCATCATTGGAATATACCGTAAACCAATCATTGATACCATCATCATTTGGCGAAAATATATTCGGGATGTATACTTTTCTTACAATCAAGATCAATACATTAATTGTAGCGTTGGCCTGACATCCATTTTCATCTGTAATCGTAAGACTGTAGACCTGTTCGGTATCTGCCTCAATATCTAATGTCGGACAGTTAGGACAATTGATAGGTACACCATCAACCATCCATTCATAATTTACTATGGAAGCTGGATCGATATTAATAATGGGTACAAGGCTTGCACTCTCTTGTGCTTGTAAAACAATATTTGCTGATTCAAAAGCTACAGAAAGGGGCTCTGGCTCTGCAATAAGTGCATCAATTGTCGAGCTACATCCATTTTGATCCATCACAGTTATGACATATGCTCCTGGACTTAAATTTTGAAAAATGTTTGAGTTGACAAAATTTACATTATCTATCGAATAGCTATATGGAGCCTGACCTCCACTGACTGATATATCAATCATTCCATCATTACCATCTGCACAAGAAACATCCATTTCGACTATATCATCTATATTAGGATTTTCTTGCATGCTATCGATGATCACATCTGAAATCGCTGAACATCCAGTAATCGTATTTGTCACTGTAAGTATATAAGTACCCGCATTAGATATTACATTATTCAAGCTAGTATTTCCATTACTCCAAGAATAACTAATATTTGCTCCTGTAGAATTTCCATTTCCTCCCAAGGTGAGTTCTGGGTTGTCACAGGTTAAGGTTCCGGCTACTCCAGCATCGGCCATAGGAAGTGGTTCAATGACAACCGTCACTTCAGAGCTTTGACTTTCACATGGCCCTGTCCCCATCACCTCATACATAAAATTATAGCTTCCGGATACTTGATTCATTCCATTAAAACTTCCATCGATAGCATTAAATGCTGAGCCAGTAGAGCTTACTGCTGAAGTCTCAGTCCACATACCTCCCACATCTTCTCCAGTTAGTAAATCTGCTAGATTAATAAGTTGATCTTCCATTACACATACAGAGAAAGGGTCTCCTTCCATTCCAGAATTTGGAGGATCTGTAATGATCAAACTTTGTGGAATGGAAGCATCACAGCCACTTGGAATATTTGCCAAAACATAACTTAAGGTATAGACTCCGGCAGAAACACCATTTGCATTAATTATGTTGCCAGCTTCAATAACAGCTGGATTGGTGGCCCCTGCTGGAGGTATTAATTCCCACGATCCTCCAACTTCAGTTACACCGGGAATAATTAAATTATCCAAATCTATTTGATCACCATCATTGCACAAAGCGTCAGGCACATTGAATTCAGGACTTGGACATCCACAATCCAATACTGTGATGGTCACTGTGTAAGGTTCGTCGGCGCAGGGCGCAATTGCAGAAGCTGTGGTATAAGTAAAAGTATAATCACCTAAAGGGACTCCTTCAAAATCAGCGTTTGCAAAATCTCCAGATCCTGGCAAAGCTCCCGACCACACTCCCCCTTGATCTCCTCCTGTAATAAGTGTTGCAAAATTTAATGTTGTAACTCCATCCGCTGATTGTTGGCAAACGGTATCGACCGGCGTTACGATTGCAAAAGGAGCGGTATTCTCAGTTACTATGAAAAAGGTATCACCCTCACAGCTGTTCGTTATGCTAACATTTAAATAATAGGTCCCTGCCATATCAACGGGCAAGGTGGGGTTAGTGCCAATTACATCATTCCCGTCTGGATCTGTCGACCATATATAATTATCAAATCCTGTTCCCGCGTCTAAAATGGTGCTTTGATTTTGATCAGGGCAAATAAACGCATCTCCACTAATCACAGGAGAAAGCTCATTTTCTTGTGTCACCAAAAATGAGGTATCACCAGTACATCCATTCAAGTCAGTTACTGTCAGGCCATATAATCCACCCGCGTTCACATCAATACTTTGGCTAGTTTCATTGGTGCTCCATAAGTATTCTGTATACGATTGTGTACCAATAGTTCCAGTATTTCCCGGACAAATTGTTGCCGAACCTGTTATACTTGGCTCAGGTAATGGATAAAAATTTACTGTAAAACTAGTATCTCCTGTACATCCACTTCCATCTGATACTGTTAGAGAATAGGTACCATTTTGATTAATATCTATACTATTGGAATTATTTGAAGGGTCAGAAGACCAGATGTACGTATCGAATCCTGAAGCAACTGTTATCGTTTGAATCACGCCATTGCAATCATTGTATTCAAGATTGCCTAT
Organism: uncultured Saprospiraceae bacterium; assembly: GCA_937961455.1. Lineage (GTDB taxonomy): Bacteria > Bacteroidota > Bacteroidia > Chitinophagales > Saprospiraceae > CALGNN01. The sequence goes on along the minus strand of CALGNN010000071.1, from coordinate 1,968 downwards.
ACCAGTATCTAGCTCGTCTAGTTCGGGAACAAAGATTGAATCAACTCCTGTACATCCATCACTATCCGTAACAGTCACTGAATAAGTTCCTTCTGTGTCTATTTCAATATTTTGAGAAGTTTCGCTTGTACTCCATAAGTAGGCATCGAAATTTCCAGGATTAAGCGTGGTGGTAGATCCTGTACAAAAACCTCCAGTTGTCAATTGTGGGTCAGGAGCTGTTTCTTCAGTAATGGTAATTTCATCAATACCTTGACAACCGTTTTGATCTACGGTAACAGAATAGGTTCCACTATCTGTAATTTGAATGGTTTGTGTTGTTTCATTGGTACTCCATATATATGTACCTTGCTGAACGGCATCCAATGTCGCTACTCCATCAGGACAAAGAGGGGCAGCTTGAATTTCAACATCTAGTTCTGGAGTGGAAAAAACCTCTATACTATCCAATCGTATCCCGCAGCTATTTTGAGCAATTAAATAGACCCATGCACTTTGAACACCAGAATTCCATGTAACAGTCGTTGTTTCTCCTATAAATGGATCTACAGAGCCTGAGGATAAATCAACCGACCATTGATAATTTTCATCTGATTGAGGATCATCTACTGTAAAAACTGAACTACCATCTTCGCAAAAAGTGCTTGGCCCTTCTATTAAGGGTTGCAAGGGATAAAAGTCATTATGATCAAGTGTGTATATTCCAAAATCATATAAACAAGTGTCTGTTCCTAAGACTAATTCTACTGTAAGGTCCCAATCACCTGTTCCCGTCTCGGCTGGAAAAAACACCAAAGGGTTGCCAATGTAATTTTCACCAGTTACAGGATTGTTCCAAAGAAATTGATAACTGGCTGAAGCTGGGATAAATGTTGTATCAGTAAATTCTATGTACAATCCTCCATACGGAGGAAAGTTATTGCAATCAATGGTTTCTTGACCAAGAATCACATCTGTATTTACCACTTCGAGAAAAACTATACTATCACATCCTTGCACGGTTTGCAATGCAATCTCTCCTGCAAAATCATTATCATAAGTAACACCATTTCCTGGATAAAAATAGCTTTCATTTTGGCAGAGTAATACTGGATCTAAAATTATCGGATCAACATAAGCAGGATGAATTAGCACGCTAAAGGATACATCAAAAGCGCAACTATTAGCATTTTGCATTCGGACAATAGTATCAACAGTATATGGATTGACAAATTGAATATCCGGTCCATCTAAAGGATTTTCAAAAAACACCTCTGCATCACTGCATTCTTCAATATCACCTCCATCCTCAGGAGGGAGTATAAAAATATCAAAGGGAAGACACACCTCAGGAATGTCAGTACAACTGTTAGAGGCTATTACACAAGCCATATAAGTTCCTGGAGCAAGGTCGGTTGGTAGATCTATTGTTAGACCATCAACTGAGCTGGTAATGGTTTCCGAAAAATCCCATGAAAAAGACCAGTCCAAATTTGTTGCAAGTGGAATATTCGTGAGGTCAACAGAAAATGTAACATTACTTTGTCCAGCACAAAAGTCAGGTGAAGGATCAAACATTATATCTGCATCTACCAATAGTCCTGTTGCATTTGGATCATTTCCTTCCAAGCCTGGTTCAAATACATTGGTAACATTTAAAACATAATCACAAATAGAACCTGTTAATCCATCTATCATCAAATAAAGTTGGTCTCCAATATTAAAGCCATCTGTGGACGCTATGGTAGAGGTCCAATTGAAAGTTCCTGTGCCATTACAATCTATGACATTGTTACCACCGTTCATAGGACAAGCAGTAAGTGTTGCCATTTGGAGTCCGCCGTTTCCAGAGCTGCAGTTATTTACTACTACACTAATATTTACTGGAAAATCCTCAATGATTAAGATGTAATACTGCGGATTATCTAATAAGGTATTTCCCCCACAAAAATTTGGACTTGAAGTTCCGCCACAAGGTGGATCAGGCGT
>CALGNN010000070.1 GCA_937961455.1 uncultured Saprospiraceae bacterium | reverse complement strand
CTATAACACACGTCTCAAAGATAGGAAGATACAAGGAAATAGGGATCATGGTAAACCCTTTGTTAACGGTAGGAATTGGATAAATATTCTAAAAGCGTTTATCTAATAATTTGAGAATTTAGAAGTGAGTCTATAGCGTTTAGATAAATCTTAGAAGCAAAAAAGTGACCTTTCAATTTCTAGGTTCAATTTCCTTTAACTCAAAAGGAATTTTATGTAAAATGACCTTTTTTTCATCTTCGCTTAAATCTATATAATCCTTGTTGAAAATTGAGTCTGAAAAAATATTCCATTGCTTTATATAACAGGCACTGAGCATATTAAATATTTCTATATAGAATAAGTAACTTAATTCTGAATCGTTTTGCCAAATTATCTTATTGGAATTTTTAATAAATGGAGATACTTTGTCACACAATTCTGACTTGCTCACCTCAACTCCATCTGCAAACATTTCTTCTTTTGAATTTATATAAAGACTAAGGTCTTTTCGAGGAATTTTGGAATAGTACCCATCAAGTCTATTTTGACTGGAGCCTGATCTTATACATGCCTCGTTTACAAATAAAATAGAACAAATTAAAAATGAAAGAATTAAGTTTTTCATTGCAATTAGCTATCATTTAAATAATTTCCTTCAACTAAGTTATCATAAAGATTTCCATAAGAGGTCTGGATGGGCACCCTAATTTATATTTGGAGTGAAAGAATCTTTATGCCAAATCCTTTGACTCTAATAATGAGCGCCGTCAAGAAAATGTCCAGTGGACATTTTTAGGCGCGAACTGAAGGCCCCTGCCTTCAGCGTAATCATCGTAGAGCGCACCACAACCACCAACACCCCACTTTTCACTTGATAAACTTTACCAGAATTTTGCTGAAAAACTCACTGAGATACCCACATAAAAAAAGGTCTTCTCAGATTGAGAAGACCTTTGGCAGCCCGTAGGGGAATCGAACCCCTCTTACCAGGATGAAAACCTGGCGTCCTAGCCGATAGACGAACGGGCCAATTGAGGAGCGCAAATATAAAAGTATTCTAAAATTAAAAACAAAAAAAGTGAAGATATTTTTAATAAAAAAAGGACCTTAAAATCACTAAGGTCCTTTTCAAAATCTAATAACAAACTATTTAACTATTTTTCTTCCAACGTATCCAATCTTTCTAGGATGGATTCCATCTGAGATTTCAATTCTTTTATTTCATTTGCTTGCGCATCAATAATCTCTTGCTGCTCTTTAATGGCCTCTACCGCTAGTACACCTACTTTGGAGTATGCAATAGCCAATAAACCAGAACCATCATCAAATTCACTAACGATTTCTGGGAATACTTCTTGAACATCTTGGGCGATAAATCCAAATGTTTTGTGATCTCTTTCGACATCATTATAGCTATATGTAGTCGCGTTTAAACTTAAAAGCTTTGATAATACGCCCTTTTCCATCGGAGCAATCGCATTTTTAAGTCTACGATCAGATGCAGTATACACACCATCGACATCATTCCAAAATCCTTTGTTAGTGCCATTGAAGTAAACATTCAAATCATTTCCACCAATTTCCCAAGACCAAATATCTGTGTCAGTATCGTTTTCGATGGCAATCCCTTCCTGACCTGAACCAACTTGCTTTACATGAAAATTTGCAGAAGGACTGATGTCATTCACTCCAACAAGTTGATCATCTCCAATTACAACTAAAAGCTCTTCCGTATTATAAGCTACTTGAAATCTTTTGTCTGTAGCATGTCCAGGTCTTGCTGCAATATTAAAGCTGTTCGTTGCAGCTCCTGCATTCGTAAATCCAATTCTTGCAAAGTCTGAAGTATTGGTTTCAGATACTTTTAATTGAGGATTTGAAGCTGTTGAATTTGAAGAAACAATTACTTTACCTGAACCTGTAGCAGCACCCAATTGCGAATCAGCGAATATGGTGTATCCGTCCCACATAGTCATAAAATTGCTATTACCCGGAGCTTCTAAACTCAAGTAAGGAGGAATAGCAGAACCATTCTGATTCGTAAAGGCTTTAATAGTACCCATGTTTCCTGCATTAGAATCGAAATAAAGGTATGCCGCATCGTGCTTATCTATATCTAATGTAAGTGTTGGTATGGTTCCTTTCACAGGAGCGACAAAAGCATTATCAGCCATCCAAAATCTTGATAATTCTTCTGTGTATGAGAATCTCGTAGAGCCATTATAATAGGCCCCTAATATGTCGTTACTTGAGGACGTCAATCTTCCTGCAAGCATCCAATAGTCGGATACATTTGAATTAGACATTCTCAATCTTGTGAAATTATTTGCTGTTTCATCTTCTAACTCTATCTGAGGATTTGAAGCAGTGGAATTATTTATGATATGTGTATGCTGCGCATCCATAGTAAAAAAAGAACAACAGAATAATAGTAAGGCGCAAAGCACCTTTGCATTAAGAGTTTTCATTTAAAAAATTTTTTGGTTAAAAGTTTAGTGAATTTTATATCGGTGTATTCGTATCCTTATTAAGCAGATATTTTGATCTGCATGATTCCAGTCTCATAGGCGATTCTTATTAATCCTGCAGTTTTCTTAGCATGCAGTTTGAGCATTAAATTTTTCCTATGTGATCTGACCGTGTGTTTGCTTATGAATAATTTCTTTGCAATTTCTGGGTCCGTGTATTCAAATGCGATAAGTTCTAGGACTTCAAATTCTCTTTGACTGATTGGGTTTTTCATAGTGCTGTTATTTTTATTGGATTTTATATCCCAAAGATGCGGGCATTTAGAACGGCAATTACCACCCCGAGGGGTAGTCAGCGATTTTCAGGGTTTTGTACTAGTCGTTTTGACTTATATGATTAAAACTCTTAGAAGAGCATGGCAAGAAAATACTTTAAGTGATTGAAGAAAAATTGTGTGAATACACTAAAATGGTCAATTCTAAAAAAATGAACTTTTCATCAATTTACTGCTCCCTTCTAAGCACCTCTAAGGGTGACTTGGTCACAACTTCTCTAGAATTGAAAACACCTATAAGCATGGTAAGCACAGATACCAATACAAAGACAAGTAGAATTTTCCACCATTGAATGATGAAATCCAATTCTAATTGAAATTTGGTTAATAGGTAACTTCCTGTCAAGGCTATGATGATTCCCGTTGCGGCAGATAAAGCACCTAAGATTAAATATTCCGTACTTGTGATTAAGAAAAGTTGTCTACGACTCGCTCCAATTGTTCGCAATAAAACACTCTCTTTAATTCTTTGATATTTACTTAAAAACAGCGAACTAATTAACACGATTAAGCCTGTAAGAATGCTAAAACCCGCCATGAATTTGATAATGTAGGACAACTTATCAATTATGGTATTCACCGTATTTAAGATCATCCCAAGATCAATCACACTCACATTTGGAAATGCTTTGACCACTTCCCTACGATACTTTGCAGTCGTTTCAATACCCGGTGATTTTGTAACTAACACCCTAAACTGAGGTGCTTCTTCTAAAACACCCGTGGGAAATAGCACAAAAAATCGTGTCGACATATTGTTAAAAGAGATATTCCTTAAGCTACCTATATAAGTCTTCATTCTGGTACCTTGAACATTGAATACTACTTCGTCACCAAGTGTCACATCTAGTGCCTCGGCCCAATCATCTTCTACTGAAATAAATATAGAATCATTCGGACTGGTAACAGGTCTGTAGAAGTTTCCAGAGACCAAAGTCTCAGTATCATTCAAGGTATCTCTGAAAGAAACTCTAGCTTCTCTCCTAGCTGGCCACATTCTTCTGCTGGTTGAAGTCGTATCCGCAAACCATTCTTTTTTCGGTTTCCCTTTCCAGGCTTCTAGCTTCATCGTTACGATGGGTACCTCTTGGATCAAAGGCATGTCGTAGCTCTTCGTTATTTCAGCAAGCGCCGAACTTTGATTCGCCTCAATACCATACAAGATCATATTCGGTTGATTGCCTGCATCCATTAAAGCTATATTTTTCAACAACATACCTTGTATGATAAACAAGCTGGTCAAAATGGCTGTACCTAGGCCAAGCGAAACTAGTAATATTTGAGTTTGATTATTGGGTCTGAATAAGTTGGAAAGTCCTTGCCTGAAAACATAATTCCAATTTTTTGGAAACCATTTTTTTATCATCCAAACAATGGCTTTCGAAACCAAATACAATAACAAAAATGAAATCCCAATTGCTGCCATGAAAATCCCGGCTGTTACTGCATCTCCTATCAACAAAAACAAAAAGCCAAATAAACTTAATGCAATAGCAATGTACACGATCCATCTCAAACCATCTCTTTCGGCAACATCCTCTTCATAAGAAGCTCTTAAGGTTCTCAAAGGGCTAATTTTTCTAACTGCAATAAGTGGCAGCAAAGCAAACAATATGGTAATAACAAAACCCACAATCATACCCTCTGAAATGGCTTTCCATGAAATGCTAGAACTCACTTCAATACTTAAAAAGTCACTGAGGACCATAGGAATTAAATATTGAATAAAAGAACCCAATGCGGCTCCCAGAACAACCCCAATTAATGCAAGGACTACAATTTGAATAAAATAGACCATAAAAGCATCACGCCCACTCATCCCTAGACAACGGAATACAGCAATAGCATTGATCTTTGATTTAATATAAATAAAAACACTACTAGCAACGCCAATACATCCTAGCAAGAGTGAAACTAATGCTACTAGATTCAAGAAATAATTCAGATTATCAAATGCTTCTCTAAGATCTTCTTTACGATCTTCAATGGTAGTAAGTCTCATTCCATCTTGCCTAAAGCCTTTCCTATTTTCACTTTTCCAAGCATCTACATCAATGCCATCCTTTATTTGATAATAATAGTTGTAGTCCATCATGGACCCTGGTTGAATTAAACCTGTATCATATATTTTATCTCCCGGCATATAAACCGTAGGAGCAAAACTTGAAGTCATATTCTGTCCACCAAATCCACTTTGCAACTTCCCTTGTATTGGATAAAATTGCGTTCCTAGTTTAATACTATCCCCTATCTCAAGCTCATACTGAAGCATCATGCCCTCGTCGGCTAATAATCCATTCTTTTCTTGAAAACTTTCAACTGCCTCTAAAGGATCAGTTTTAATCTGTCCATAATATGGAAAGTCACCAGAAAGTGCTTTGATATTTACAAATTGTGTTTCATCTACATTAGGTAAATATGCCATGGAAAACATCGAAATCTCAGATGATTTTTCTGTAGCCAATGAATCGAGTTTCATGAGGTAAGCATCCTCTGGCTTTGAGTCAGCACTCATGACCAAATCCGCCCCTAAAAGGCTTGCAGCTTGCCGGTTAATATCTTCAGTTAAATTATCATTGAATGAATTGATGGCAACCAATGCTGCTATCCCCAATATGATGGAAGACATGAATAGAAATAGTCTGGATCGATTTCTTCTACTATCTCTTAAGGCTGTTTTGGCTAATACTGAAAATGAGGCCATTAATTCCGTGTTGATTTATCAGATACCATTTTTCCTCCTTTCAATTGGATGATTCTATCTGTTTTAGCTGCCAACTCCAAATCGTGTGTAACGATAACCAAGGTGGTTCCTTTTTCATGATTTAGTTCAAATAGTAATTTTTCTATGCTTTGGCCCGTTCCATCATCTAAATTTCCTGTTGGTTCGTCCGCAAACAAAATTTTTGGTTCATTGCTAAAAGCTCTAGCTAATGAAACTCTTTGTTGTTCACCTCCAGATAGCTGACTTGGGTAATGATGGCTTCGATCTCCAAGGCCTACTCTAGTCAATAGATTCATAGCGGTTTGCCTTGCTTGACTCTTGCCCAAGAGTTCCATTGGAATCATAACATTCTCAAGAGCTGTTAAGGTTGGTACCAATTGAAAGTTTTGAAAAATAAAACCCACGTGTTTATTTCTTATAGCGGCTCTTTCATCTTCATTAAGCACATTAATATTTTCCTCTACAAGATAAACCGTACCATCTGACGCTTTGTCTAATCCAGCACAGAGTCCAAGTAGTGTAGTTTTTCCACTTCCAGATGGGCCAACGATAGCCAATGAGGAGCCCTTTTTGATTTCAAAATCAATGTCACTTAAGACTTCAAGCATCCTTTCGCCGCTTTTGTAGGACTTCGATAATTTTTCAACTTTCAGCATAGGTATAAAAAAAGTACTTTTGTACTACTAAGTAATAATAAAGAAAGGAAAAAGTTGTTTGCTTTAGACTAACATGAGTAAATCAAAGATTAATGACACTAAGATACATATGCCTCTTTTTAATCACTTGTTTGAGTTTTAGTTGTGGTGGAAATGAAACTAAGGTCGTAAAAGAAGCTGCAACAAAAAATGCAAAGCTTGATACTGAAAAAAGTCAAGGAGAAAAATATATACTTTTCTATGGAAACAGTTTAACTGCAGGATATGGCTTGGATGAAGAAGATTCGTTTCCGTACTTGATACAGCAAGAAATAGATTCATTGGAAAAAGATTTTATTGTAGTAAATGCTGGGCTCTCTGGAGAGACCACTTCTGGCGGATTAAATAGAATTGATTGGGTCCTAAAGCAAGATGTAGATATATTCGTATTAGAATTAGGTGGTAATGATTTACTGCGAGGCTTAAGTGTTGATGCTACTGAAGATAATCTTCGCAACATTTTAAAAAGAGTTGTCAGCAAAAATCCGGACATTCAAATTATCATAGCTGGAATGATGGCTCCACCTAATATGGGTAATGATTATACCACAAAATTTGGTGCTATTTTTCCAAAATTGGCTAAAGAGTTTGATGCAGGACTCATTCCATTTTTATTAGAAGGCGTAGCTGGAGTAGAAAGCATGAATCAAAAAGATGGCATTCACCCAAATAAAGCAGGAGCTATCAAAGTTGCTGATAATGTTTGGGCCATTTTAAAAACTTATATAAACTAGAAAAGCTGGCAACAATGTTACCAGCTTTCGAATGCAAATTATAGTAGTTTCATTCTATTTAATTGGAGCCCACCAAACCAATCTTCTAAGCGCACATAGGGATTGCTCAATTTCATTTTATGAATGAATTGAATCAATGTTGGAGCAGGACCTATACTCACAAACTTCACTTTTTGGTACTTATAAATAATGTGTCGTATCGTATCTGTGAACCAAAGTGAAGAATTTATATTCAAAATACTGTCAGCTATTATTTCTTCTTTCTCATGTATTTCTTTAGCAAATACTGTTGAAAATATTTCATACTTTTTCTGATCGGCTTTGCATAATAGGCGAATTTCTTTTTTCAGTGATTCCTTTACGGGATCCATCAAAGTGCTATGTAGTGGGAAAGGATACAACAATCGATATTGCAGTTGTAAGGGCTTAGCGATTTCTGTAATCCATTTTTCAAGGGAAGGAGTTGATCCTGCAACCATAAAGAATGAATCATTTTGCATAACGCTTATTTCAATTCCATAGGATTCAAATTTTAATTGATCAGCCATCTCAAAATATGTTGTGGGAAGTTTTACATGCATACTGGCGCCTTCTTTTGCATCCTGACTTAAGCAAGTAAATTTTAATAGCATGACTACTGCATCTTCATAGCGAACCATTTTTGTAACAACAGATCTTGCAATGTCACCCAAACTTAATCCTAATACAGCATCTATATCATCAAATTCAGAGGCGTATTGATCAAATAAAGCCACTTGAGTTGCTAATGAACATAAAACCAATTTTTGAAATCCAGCGAGACTTCGGTCATCTTCGGAATCCATATATCCGCTTAGATCCAATTTAATTTGCAACTTTTCTTCAAGGATGGTTTCAGTTAATCTAATTCTGAATTGAACCGATTCATTCTGCCATGCAAGCTTTCGATATTTTAAGGTCTCAATGGCATCGGTACCTGGGAATAAAATAACCTTTTTCATAATTGCTCTTTTTATGTGAAAATGATATTTCAAATAAGCAGAGAAATTTTTCTCATTACGTAAGTTATATTGAACCTTACATATATTATTTTATTTAATACGAATAAAATTTTTATGATAAAGGAACCAGCAAACTAATTTTTATGCTAATGAGCGTTTAGTTATTACAACAGAAACGGTATATATATAATCTTAAAATTTTGAGCGTATGAATTGGGCTCAATTCCTGAACTGGAAGGCCTACTGTTTAATTTGCTCTTGAGTAGATAAGGAAGCCTTGTAAATCATTACGCAGCTTTAATAGTGCACGTGCCATATTATCCTCGACAGTTCTTTTAGAAATACCAAGATGATCAGCGATCTCTTGATAGGTTAATCCTTCTAAGCGGTGTAATTTAAAAATTTCTTTGTTTCTAGGTTTGAGCTTTTCAATAGCTTTTACCAACTCATGCTTCAGTATAGATTCATCATCTAGATTAGCACTGTGGGTGGTTGTGATGTCCATAGTATTTAAAACGCCCTCTTTCATCTCACGATCCGTTTTCACTTTTCTTACAAAATCTATGATATTGTTTTTCGTGGACTTGAATAAAAAGCTCTTTAAAGATGTTCTGATAACGATTTTTTCTCGTCTTTCCCAGAACTTCATAAAAGTATCTTGGACAATACTTCTACTGTCTTCCCAATTATTGATATATCTGTTAGTGAAATTTACGAGTGGATTAAAATACTCCTCAAATACCTCTTTGAACTCCTCTTCAGTTTTGAAGGGGTTGTAAGAATTGTGGTTAATATGAGTGTTCGATTTTGTCAAGTTGGCAATGCCTAATCTTTACATTTAATCTTTTTAATTTTAAATTGTTCGTCTCCAGATTTGACAGGGTTAAATTCAGTCTGTGCAAGCAAAAGGTTAAAAATTTGATTTTTAGTTGCGTTTTTTAGGTCAATAGTCAGCAAACACTCACCTTCCGGCTCAAATCCTTTGGAAAATTTAAAGCTATCTGGAAATTTTTCCTTCATATAGCTTACAATTTCAGGTAACGAATGTGCTAAATTACTAACTTTTTCTGTTTTAGCACCTGAGTCTGGTGCTTCTTTTATTTCTTCTGATTTAACAGGAATCGGTGGAATTTCCTTAACAGGTTGCTCAGTTTCTGGCTTTTCCTCAATTTTAACAGGCGGTGGTGGAATTTGCTCTTTTTCGACTTTGTCGAATGCTTCACCATTATAACTCAAACTTTCACCTGCTTTAAGAGAAACACTCAAACTCGTATTAGACTGTTTAAAGACTTTGATCTCTCCACTCAAAGTTTCTACTTCTATGGATTCCTTATCATTTGCGTCTAAGATAAAACTTGTACCCAATACTTCTATGGCCATATCATGATCTGTTCTAACCACAAATGGTCTTTGTTCATCTCTAGCAATATCAAACTTCATCTTCCCTATTACATCCACATTTCGTTCAACAAATTCTTTGTGATAGCTAATAGATGAATTAGGTGTTAATTCTACCAAGCTATTATCGGGAAGTGTGAGTTCTTTAATTTGCTCACCTGATTCGAACACTACTAAATTATCATCTGTGCCGATGAATTGATTGAGCACAAAAATTCCTGCGAATAAAGCAATTGAGGCAGCAACAGCATATTTCCTCCATGAGATGGAAACCACTTTTGCTTTTGGAACATCCTCCTTTAATTGACTTGAATTTTGTTCAACTTTAGATCTGAAAGCTGACCATTCAGCTTTGGTATCATATTCTTTAAAGTTGTGTAAGTTCTCCGTCAAGTTAGAAATTAGTTGTAAGTCTTCGCGAATGTCATCAATTGTTTCACCCTCAGCTAGGTACTCACCTAGCCACTGAGCATCATTCTCCTCTTCTTCTTTAAGCTTCTTTATTAATTGATTAAATTTCATTTCACGATAGGTCATTTATAGACCTTTGTTTATTAAATACAGTTTTATGACGAACTTTAAATCATACACCACAAATAAAAGAAAAACATTTTCCAAATATTTTCAACAACAATTGTTATACAATATAAACATATGTAATGTATAAAATATGGAAATGCAATTGTTTAAAATAGATCTTTAATGAGTAAAAATATTTTATTCAGTCTGCTGAGGCCTTATATTCTAACATAATATACATCAGTTTTATTCCTTTTTATATTCCTCAATTCAAATGCTCCGGAAGCGGGAATTTGTTCAACCAAATCAAAAAGTGTGCAAGTTTTAGGCAATCCAGAAAAGATTAAAGTAAAACTATACAACTGATTGGGCATCAAAGTGGTCCATATTGGATATAGAGAAATATTATGCGTGTGAACCATTTCACTTCTATGAGAAGAGTGATGGTCAAAGAGATAGGTAGTTTTCCAAATCCTAATTTTGTCTCCATAAAATGAACTTGCTTGATAAAAGCAATGTACTACAACTTGTCCTGCTTCATTAATCTGATGTTCAAGTTCTTCCATCAGCTTAGAGCTGATTTCAACTTTAGGTTTTTCAATTATGGTGGCTGCTTTCACTGCTACAGAAAAATTAAAAGTAAAATAAAATTTAAACTTCCACTGGATTATGGACTTGTGATTCAAGCTTTGCTCGCGCTTTTCTAATAAACCAATATGAAACACCTGCTGTCATGATATCTGCAATTGGAAATGAATACCAAACTCCATTGATTCCGTAGAATATGGGAAGAATTAAAACCAAAGGAATTAAAAAAATGCCTTGTTTTGTAATTGACAAAAACAATGCTGGCAAAGCCTTACCTATGGCCTGATAATAAGCCGAGGCTATGAGTTGAATGGTCAAGAAAGGGGTTGCTAAAAAAGCTATTCTAATGGCAAAAGGAGCATCTGTTAATAGATCCGTGTTGTCGGTGAAGAGTCTAGTTAATTGGGGGGCAAAAATCAATACCAATAAAAATAAACCGAAAGCTAAGAGGGTTCCATATTTAATTGACACCTCTATCACCTTCTTAACTCTATCAAGCTTTGCTGCACCAAAATTGTATCCTGCAATGGGTAGAAAACCTTGAGTCACTCCAAGAACTGGAAAGTTAGCCATAAACATGATTCGGTTAAGAATACCATAAATGGCCACGCTAAATTCTCCTCCATATCTTACCAATGAGTTATTCAACACTACAGCCAAGACACTAATAATCCCTTGTCTTGCTAAGGTTACACCGCCAATAGAAAAGATCTCTTTTACAATCGGAATCTGTAAGATTAAGTTCTTTATTTGAAATTTTAGCTCTGTTTTTTTACTAGCAAAATAATAAACGGTATATATCGCAGAACATACATAGGCTATTACAGATGCTAATGCAGCTCCCTCTATTCCCCAGCCTAAATAAGCAATGAAGATTGCATCAAGTAGAATGTTTATAATGGCAGGAATAAGCATGGTCAACATGGCCATTTTAGCATTGCCTTCAGCACGTATTACATTATTTGACATCATTGCCCACGCTTGGAATGGAACACCAAACACCAATACATTAAAATATAAAAGAGAAGGTGCTAATAGCTGATCCTTGCCTCCAAAAAATTGGATGATTTCAGTATTGAAAAAGGCAAAGAGCAAGATGATTAAGGTGCTTAGACTCAAACACATCAGGACCATATTACCAAAACTGAGATCTGCTTTTTCTTTGTCGCCTGCTCCAAGCGCCCTTGAAATCACAGATGCTCCACCGACACCAATTGACATTCCAATCACTGAAACTAAAAAGGTAATGGGTAAAACTATGGTTAAGGCTCCAATGGCTAAGGCACCGATGTATTGACCCACGAAAATGGTATCAATAATGGTATATAAAGACATGACTAAAATCCCTATAGAAGCAGGTAAAGATTGTTTCCAAAGTAACTTTGGAATAGGCTCCTCCCCCAGTTCTTTGGAATTTTTACTCATACATGGCTAATGAATCTAGGGAATAATAGAATTATATTCCTACATAAAAAGCGACAATTAGATTTAATTGCGCTTTGACTGTGAACTTTAGTTCGTATTAATTTTTATCGTTGTATACCCTATCGCGGTATGCAGCGTCAAGGATTTCATTTCTTCTTTTAACAGAAGGCTTCGTGAAGTATCTTCGATTTCTCAATTCTTTAAGAATTTTGATCTCTCTTTGCTTTCTCTTATATCTCTTAAGAGCTCTGTCAATACCTTCACTGTCCTTTACATCAATTATAATCATAAATATCTATAAAATGTATTATTAATAGTCCCAAAAGGCCGTTAAAGCCAAAATGGAACGCAAAAGTAAACTTTTCTAATTTTATCTACAAACTATTTAACCATTAATAAATTCCTTTAGTTCCGCCATCATATCTAAAGACCCTGCATAAAATGGAACTCTTTGGTGTAATTTCGTTGGCTGAATGTCTAAAATCCTTTCATCTCCATCATTTGCTTGCCCTCCAGCATTTTCAATAATGAATGCCATTGGATTACATTCATACAATAATCGCAGCTTGCCATTAGGGTTTTTCTTAGTGGCAGGATACATATAAATCCCTCCTTTCAACATATTCCGATGAATATCAGAAACCATTGAACCAATGTATCTGGATGAATAGGGTCTGATATCATTAGGCGTATCTTCTTTACAGAATTTAAGATAGTTTTGGATCGCTGGTTTGAAGTATGGATAATTACCTTCATTTACTGAGTAAATACTTCCTTGAGCTGGAATCTTTATGTCTGGATGTGACAAATAAAATACACCAATCGTTGGGTCAAAAGTAAATCCATTTACTCCATCTCCTATTGTGTAAACAATCATTGTTGACGAACCATAGATGACATATCCAGCAGCAACTTGTTGATTACCCGCTTGTAAAAAATCTTGCATTTCAGCCGGTGTACCTACTTTGGAAACTCTTCGATAAATGGAAAAAATAGTTCCAACAGATACATTCACATCAATATTACTAGAGCCATCTAATGGATCGATTAAGATGATGTATTTTCCATTGTTATTGACTTCTTTTTCAAAGCTTACGTAAGAGTCTTCCTCTTCAGAAGCTATGCCACATACTAGATGCCGTGCCTCTAGTGCATCAATAAATATTTTATTAGCGTAAACATCTAATTTTTGTTGCTCTTCTCCTTGCACGTTTTCTGTTCCAACTTTCCCCATGATATCATCTACGAGTCCAGCTTTGTTGATTTCGGCATTTACAACTTTGGCAGCCAACCTCAAACTTGAAAGGAGTGCACTAAGTTCACCAGTAGCGTAAGGAAAAGCATTTTGGTTTTGGATGATGAATTCACCTAGAGTGACTACTCTATTTATTTGAGCCATTTAGAAAATATTTCTACAAAATTAAAAAAGCCCCGCTTATGCGGGGCTCTTTTTATGGTTTACATTTTAATAAATTTCAGTGGAACTCTATTTCCATTTTCTATAAAATGGACAATATAAATTCCTTTATGTAAAGCAGAAACATCGATACTATTGTCAATACCTACTTTAACATTTCTAGTGATAAGTTGACCATTAAGATCAAATATATCTACAGATTGAATTTCATTATTCGTATTAAAATATAAAACTTCTCTTGCTGGGTTTGGATATACAGAAACAGTTAATGGCTCATCAACCGTTTCTCTCTCTCTTTCAACTGGTTGATATTTTTCAACTTCAGTAATCACAGGATCTTTCGGTCCTTCAGCTAAGTTATTGGATCCAGAACCAACTAATTCGACTTGATCAATATAAACCTGATCATTGTTACTAGAAGCATCATTTTGAATTCTGAAGTCCATGTCACCACTTAAATCAAAGTCTACACTTGATAATGTCAATACAACTTGATAGAAGGTGTTATTATTAAAATGCACACCTCTAGCATAAGTTGCTATGGTTTGCCAACCTGAACCATCATTAACTCTTACCCAGAAGTCTTCTCCAACCTCCATACTTCTAGCTCTGAAATAGAAGCTAAATGTCAAGGAATTATTTCCTGATACATCAACATTATATAAGGTCATAGAAGATGCTACACCAGAATTATCTCTTAGTCTTATAGATCTAACTCCTTCCCAAGCATAAGTGGAACTGTTGTATCGATAGCAATCACTACCTCCATCAATCCAACCATCCCATCCTGATTCAAAGTAATGGGCAAAAATTTCACCACCATTATTTGGACATGGATCACAATCTGGACCTCCACAGTCTACACCTGTTTCACCTCCATTTTGAATACCGTCGTTACATGTTGGACAAGCTGGACAAGCAGGACCTCCACAATCTACATCTGTTTCACCTCCATTTTGAATTCCATCATTACAAGTAGGACAAGCAGGGCAATCTGGACCGCCGCAATCCACATCTGTTTCTCCTCCATTCTGAATACCATCATTACATGAAGTACAAGGATCGCAATCTGGACCTCCACAATCTACGCCTGTTTCACCTCCATTTTGAATTCCATCATTACAAGTTGGACAAGCAGGACAATCTGGACCGCCGCAATCTACATCTGTTTCGCCTCCATTTTGGACACCATCATCGCATGTAGGACATGCAGGGCAATCTGGACCTCCACAATCTACATCTGTTTCGCCTCCATTCTGAACACCGTCATTACAAGTTGGACAAGGAGGACAATCTGGACCTCCACAGTCAACGCCTGTTTCTCCTCCATTCTGAATACCATCATTACAAGTTGGACCAACTGCGGTAAATGTAACTGTATAATCTTCTACTTCGCCATAAGTGAAGCTACCGCATTGGTTAGGTGGATTATTTGAATAATCCATAATTACTCTCATTCTAGTTGTTCCGTTTGCACTTGCTGGAACTGTAAAGCTTATCGTAACAGTAGAAGATCCTGAAGCTGTACCAACTTGTTCTCCAGCATCATCAAAATCATAATCACCGTTGTAATCAATATAGATCGCCCAATATTCATTATAAGTGTTACTAACAAAACCAGGAGTAAGTGTTGCTGTATAACTACTACCAATATTAAGGTCTGTTGAAATTGACGTATAATCACCATAGCCACCGTCTACACCTGAAGTATTATTAATTGTTCCTAATGCAACGGCTTCTATGTATTCAAAATTCGTATTTGTACCTGAAGCATCACAATATTCAGGTGGACATGGATCACAATCTGGACCTCCGCAATCTACACCCGTTTCTCCTCCATTCTGAATGCCATCAGTACAGGTAGGACAAGGAGGACAATCTGGACCTCCACAATCTACACCAGTTTCGCCTCCATTCTGTACACCATCGTTACAACCAGGTCCACAAACGGAAAGACAATTACCATTAGCCACAGAGTTTCTGATAACATTACCTGGCTGAGGACCAAAGCCTAGATTTAAATTTATCCCAACAGCTTGTAAATGACAATAACTCATGACGGTTCCACCTCCAGAAGGATTGCCAGGTAAAGCACAGGAACCTTCTGTTGAACCAGAACATCCATCGATCGCTGTATTATTTCAATTCCAAACACAAGCATGTGTATGTCTTGATCCGATCAAGTGACCCATCTCATGCGTAACAACCATAACAGACCAAGAATAGGTTGGCACATTTGAATAAGAAGCATCTATGCTAGAAAAACACATACTTTCATCTGGGTTACTATTACAAATCCCACTAAAGCCTGCAGCAATTCCACCACTTGCTTGGTATGATACTAAATGTGCTAAGTCTCCATTAAAAGTTCCAAGATTATTTTGGAAGTCACTTAACATTCCACTTGAAGATCCTGAGGAATATGGACTGGTAGTAGTCCAAGCTAAAATCTCAGAAACTACCATATCAAGATTTTCATTTGCATACATTATGATTACTTGATTAAACAAACCTGTCACATAATTAGTCGCATTTGTGGCACCTCCTTTTTGCACTACTATGTCATTATCAATTTCTACATAAACTCTTATGCAATCTCCTACATCTTCAGCTTGACTTAATCCATTGTCTTCTAAGTCTTCTTTTGTATAAGGAGCATCATCATCTAAGGTTCCGCATTCAAATGCATATATTTCTTCTAAATCATCATCCTTATACAAAATGTGCCTTCCTTGAGTATCTTCTTGAAGTTTTCCAAGAACATAATTGGCTTGATCTTTTAAAATCAGACCCATTATCTGATCATTAAAAACAGAAATCGCAACGAGAGAATTTTGATCTCCTTCAATAATCCCTTGATAGTGAACACCTCCATCATAAGCTATGGGAGCATCTGGGTTTGAGCTCGTAAATAAATTGAAGTCAGGTGTAAAAATATTTGTTTGCTTCAACAGAAGGCGCATATTTTTCCCTTCCATGTCTTTCAAATCCATTTTTACTTGCTTTGACCTATCAGCTACAAATTTCTTAAGCAATTTTTCATCGATGTCAAAAATTTGTGCATCCTTTACGCCTTTAATCAGTTGAGATTTTTCAGCATTATCAATTGGTGCTTCTCTCAAATAATCAAAATTCACATAGGCATTTGGACCTTGATCCAATGCTTGAATTTGTTGATAAACTTTCTTCTGCCCAAATAAGCTAAGTGGTAGAAGTAGTAATAAGAATAATTTTGTTTTCATTAAAAGTGTTTTATGTGATTAAATGCAAAGACTAAGGCTTTGCTTTATTTTTTACCAATAAGGGTTTCATAGTAGAGAGGCAATGCTATTCGATGATAGCTTGATTAATCGAAGAATGCTTATATGCTTTAATTTAGGAAACTTTTTAGACTAAATAAAATTCGTCTCAAACTAAATAAAATTAAAGATTCAATCAGTACAGGCCAAAATATTCAAAAGATTAGATTACTTTTGCGGCTTCAAAAATTTAAAATATTATGGCTAAGAAAGTAGCAATTAATGGTTTTGGAAGAATAGGTAGACTTACCTTCAGAATACTCCAAAACATGAAAGGTATAGAAGTAGTGGCAATTAATGACCTAACTGACAATGAAACATTGGCACACTTACTTAAATATGACTCAGCACATGGAAAATTTGAAAGTGCAGTCAGAGCTACTAAGAATTCCTTAATTGTGAAAGGAAAAAAAATCTTGGCTTCA
>CALGNN010000069.1 GCA_937961455.1 uncultured Saprospiraceae bacterium | reverse complement strand
CTCTCCCCAATCTGGTAGTGCGGCAGAAATGTTTTCTTTAGCCACTCTATCGATTCCCCATGTAAAAAGAATTGGTTCGTCAACGGAGGGTGCAATGTCAACTACCTTAGATAAAAAACTACCTAATGGATGGGACTTTTGCGTTTCGAATGAAGTGTATACTGATATGAATGGAGTCTTTTATGAAAACAAGGGTGTCCCTCCAGATTATGAAATTGACTATCCTAGGGAGCGTCAAGCATTCTTTAGAAGTGTCGTTAGTGATTTGGACAAGGATAAAAAAAATATTTTATCTGCTATAAAAGCGATTGAAAATTGATGACGTTATCGGATTAGTCCACTTATTATTAATAGAATCTCATACATTTATAATTCTTTAGATCATTATATTCAAATTTAGATCTGGCACTCGCGCCATAAATAATGACTCATGGAAATTAACCTTCATAACAAGCAGTTCAAATCGCTCTCCAATTCAGAAAATGGGCAAGTCTCAGATGCTACAGTATTCCACTATCGGCAAGAGGGTGCTATCATTTGGGCTCAATATGCTGGCGGGGCAATTCTAAAAGGGTTTCTCCTGGGAACCAAAATCAATAATGATCTGCATTTCAATTACCAGCATCTCAATGACAAGATGGTATTGATGACGGGAAAGTGTGATACAAAAATTGAAAAGAATGAAACCGGGAAAATACTCTTACAGGAAACTTGGGTCTGGACCAGTGGAGATTTTAGCCAAGGTCATTCTACTTTGATTGAAATCTCATGAAAGGGACTTTATTTCCAAAGGTTAAAGTTTGCTGCATTAGCAGTGTGCAAGAAGCTCAACTAGCGATCAACTATGGGGCCTCTGCCCTAGGATTGGTGAGTGCTATGCCAAGTGGACCAGGTGTAATTGACGATGAAATGATTTCAGAAATTATGGCTGCGCTAGAAAGTGATGTTGATACTTTCTTATTGACCAGTAAAACAACTGCGGAAGAAATCATTGAACAACATGCTCAGTTTAATACGAAGACCATTCAAATAGTTGATGCATTAAAAGATACGAACTACACAAAATTAAGGGAGCACCTTCCTAATGTAAGAATTGTACAAGTCATCCATGTAATGGACGAAACAGCCATTGCTGAAGCAAAGAAAATTGCCCCATATGTTGACATGATTTTATTAGATAGTGGAAACCCTAAATTAAAAACAAAAGTCTTAGGAGGAACGGGTCATGTGCATAATTGGAATATTAGTAAAATCATTAGGCAAGAATTAGCTATTCCCGTATTTCTTGCTGGCGGTTTAAAATCCGCTAATATTCAAGAGGCCATTCAAACAGTCCAAGCATATGGTGTAGATTTATGCAGCGGAGTAAGAACGAATGGAAAATTAGATGAACAAAAACTGGCAGCGTTCTTTGCTGCTATTAAATCCTAAAAACTTCAACATTCATTATCTTGCTTTAGGCAAATATGAAAAAGGCAGAAAAAATACCTCAAATATTATTTTCGAATAAAAGCAATCCAAAATCTCATTTGGAAGTGATCAAGATTGAAGAGCTTTTTAAACGAAAAATGGATCATGATATTTACAAAGCTCATATCGTACAATTTTATATTATTTTCTTTGTTTGGGAAGGTATTGGAAAACATACTATAGATTTTATTGACTACAGTTATAAAAAAGGCGCTGTCTTTTTAATTAGAAAAGATCAAATACACAGATTTCATGAGAATAAATCCTTGAAGGGTTCTTTATTAATTTTCACTGAAGAATTTATTGTCAGTCATTTAAATAAATTGGAGGCCTTAAAGTCTTTTCAATTATTTAATGAGTTATTAAGCTTTCCAAAAATTCAATTAAAAAATAAGGATGAAGTCTATTCTAGTTTTGTTTCACTGGTTAAACAAATAGAATGGGAATATACTTACAAAGACGAATACTCTATTGGAATCACTCGAAGTGCGCTTCATATGGTGATAACCAAACTCTATCGCATCAAGGCTAAAAATGGACAGCTTTCCAGTAAGAAAAAATACTTAAAAGAGTTTTTAGATTTTCAAAAACTGGTAGAAGCAAATTGTTTCAAAAGTAAAAAAGTAATGGACTATGCTCGGATGATGACTTGCTCGAGTAAAACATTAAATAATATTGTCCAGCTTGTCGTCAATAAATCTGCAAAGACCTTTATAGATGAAATTGCCATCATGCAAATTAAAAGGCTGTTGATCAACACCCATGAACCCATAAAAGAAATAGCATATACTTCTGGCTTTGAAGATCCTACTAATTTTTTCAAGTATTTTAAAAAATATGCAGGAAGCTCACCAGAAGTTTTTAGACAGTCTTATCAATAACTTTTTATTTACATAAGTTACTTTCCATTTTATCATTGATAAAAAATCTTAACACAACGGGTTTAAACCTTTATTAATTAAAAGTACATTCATACGATCTTTTTTGTGTTCATGTTTTATTTGATCAATAGGTTAAAAAAATATTTACAGCCTTGAATTTTATGGTTCTACAGCTACGTTTCATATATGATTCTTTGATTTAATCCCTAAGAATCATTATTATTATAATGCCCCTTTTGCCCTTGGGCAAAACATATTTTTATTAATCACCATTAACCCAATGTATTATGAAAAGCTTATTGAAGACAGGGCTATGTCTAATTTGTTTATTATTTATTACAAATCTATCAAGCCAAACCATTTCATTTGTTAATCCTGTTCCATCAGCACCTTCTTTATGCAACGACACTTGGACAGAGTCTGGTGTGCCACAACAATTGGTACCTATTCCTCCTAGTCTAAGCTGTTCCTTTGACTATTCGGGTGGGGATCTCTGGTTATTTCCTGCAAGACTTGTACTCGATTTATCTAGTTTCGCTAATATTAGCCGTATCGAAATAGAATTAATTGATTGGTGTGGAATTGGATGCACCACAGCAGAATTTTTTGAAAGTGGAAGTACTGTTGGATCATTAGCCAATACCACAACTTCAACCAGCGAGACCATGATTTATAATAATACGAATGGTGATGCTATCGATGAGATGTATATCCAGGGATTCGAAAATCAACTGTTTGAAATTAGAATCTTTTCCAACTCTACCTGCAATGATGCAGCTGACCCTGAAATAGCCATTGAAGATGGAGACATCTATTTAGAGGATGCTTGCAATGGAGTCATTCTAACTTCACCAAATGGTACCTGCTATAGAATAAGAGTCGATGACAACGGCGCACTGATTACAGAACAACTTGCTTGCCCATAGACAATGACTGAAAATTATTGAAGTGTTTAATTACAAAAAATTAACTTCCTCGTCGAGTATATTCTTAATTTGGAATTTTAAAACAAAAAAGTGCTACAGTAATTATTCCCTTCTATGAGTAAGCCCTTTCGTGGACGATCTATTTTCTTAATCTTGCTATTAGCGAGCATTTCAATCTTTCTGTTTTCACAATGGTCTTTTATTAACACGAATTTTTCTCCCAGCAAGTCTCAGGAGACTTTTGAAAAACAAAAAGGGGTACATATTTTTG
>CALGNN010000068.1 GCA_937961455.1 uncultured Saprospiraceae bacterium | reverse complement strand
AAGGACAATCTATGTAGGATGCTATAACGGTCGACTTTAGGGTTTGCAGTCTGACCCTCGGAAGAAAGTATGGCACTTTTTAATTTGATATAAATGGTATCTAATCCAAACAAATTATTTTGAAAAGCCAATTCTACCACTTCATTACTTTGTTCAATATAAGTGACACTTTCAAAACTCCCAGGACAGCCAACAGAAATCACCTCTCTTAAGAGGTAATGCTTTTTATCTCTTAATATGAAAGCGGTTTCATCTGTTCCATTACTGAAAATCACCTCGCTATTTAGATCCAAGCAAGCACTTGGTAAAATTGAAATATGAGCAGCATCGATCGTATTAATATCAGAAACTTTAATATTCTCACAAGTGAAAAAGTTTCCATCTACGTTACAACAGTTTTCTGCAATAATCAAGTCGACTTCTTTTTCAAAACAGGCAAAATTAGTATCAATCAGAAATTCTGTTTGCTGTTTCTGACAGCTCATTAGAGCAAGTCCCATAAATAGAAATAGCGATAATTGTTTCATGTTAGTTGTGTCTTGCCAGAAAGAGACGTATATCTAAAGTACAAAGTTGGGCTTTTATAAAATCCATCAATATATCATTTGAAATTACAAAACAATTTCAATTCAGTCATGTCTGTAAAGTAATCCTATTGCGGCACTTTAGCGCGAGCTATTTTTGCCGCTTTTGCCTTTATGGTAAATTCTTGATTCGGTTCAACAAAAAAAGAAGACCCTTTCGCAAAACTTTGATCTTCGACTTGTGCTTCACCTTCAAGAACGATGTAACATTCTTCTGAATGTGTCTGAATCGATTTATTAGAATGATTAATCGTTAAAATGCTCAACTCAAATTCTTTAGCTGGACTTTTAATAAGCGACTCTAGGTCATCCTCCATTGTGGGTTCAATGATATTAACCTGGGTCTCTTTAAAAACAATATGATCTAGGAGCAATTCAACATCCATGTGCTTTGGTGTCAGACCTGCTCTAAAGACATTATCCGAATTTGCCATAATTTCTACTTGCTGCCCCTCCAAATAGGCATGAGGTAGTCCAGCCTTTTGATAAATGGCTTGCCCTGGTTTCACATAAACTAAATTGAAAAAGTATATAGAAAATATTCCTCGATCTAATCCATACAACTCAAAGCTTTTTTTGGCCCAATAATGCGGGTGATTTTTATCTGTAATTTCTTGCTGATCAATTTCATTTTTCAATTGGGTCAATATCTCATCTACCTTGCTTTGATCCATTCTCATCAAATGGCCATAAAAAGAAGACAAATAAACAGCATGTGATTTGAGAGAACTGAATGCAGGCGTTTCATCTATACAAGCATTGATATCTTTCATTGACTTAAATCCATGGAGCAACCAAAAATCACTTAAGGCATACATCAATTCTGGCTTGTGGTTGTCATCTCTGAAGACCCTATTGAATGCATCCCTTGGAATGCCTTTTTCTTCTTCTTTCGCAAAACCTGCTATTGCCTCAGTCTTATTTGGATGTGCTTGAATTGAAAGTACAGATCTTACATCTAGGATTTTTAGCAAAAAAGGCACTTGATAATGCTTTGCTAGTTCTTGCCAGCTTCCGTCTTTGTACATCTTTGCCGCTCCTTTTGGATGGACGCCTAACCAATATTCTGCGAAAGGTTGCTGCTCCTCATTTTCAACTTGCAGTAAATTTGGGATAAAATCATAGCCGCCCCATGCATAGTTTTGTACGACTCCCTTAAGTGGATAAATCATGCTTTACTTCTAATCTTTTTAAACAAATTGATTAGCCCGTTAGTAGAGCTATCATGACTATCAATCATTTCTGAAGAAGAAAGTTCGGGAAGTATCTTTTTTGCCAACTGTTTTCCAAGTTCAACACCCCATTGATCAAAACTGAAAATATTCCATAAATAGCCTTGGGTAAATATTTTATGTTCATACAAGACGATCAGTTGTCCTAAAGTGTATGGATTTAATGCTTTAAGCAATATTGAATTCGAAGGACGATTTCCAGGGAAAACTTTAAAAGGTACAATGCTTTCATAATCTTCTTTTGCTATGCCCTTTTCTTCAAATTCAGCAATTACTTCTTCTTTCGTTTTACCATTCATTAAGGCTTCTGTCTGAGCAAAGAAATTTGAAAGGAGCATATCGTGATGATCAGCAATAGGATTTTGACTAATCGCAGAAGCAATGAAGTCGCAAGGAATAATTTTTGTCCCTTGATGGATCAATTGGTAAAAAGCATGTTGGCCATTGGTGCCTGGCTCACCCCAGATGATGGGTCCGGTTTGATAAGTTACAGCTGTACCGCTGCGATCAATCATCTTACCATTACTTTCCATATTCCCTTGCTGGAAATAGGCAGGAAAACGATGTAGATATTGCTCATAAGGTAAAATGGCTTCCGTTTCGAAATTGAAAAAATTATTATACCATATACCTAGAAGGGCTAAAATTACTGGCAGATTGTTTTCAAAAGCCGTCTCTTTATAATGCTTATCCATTGCATGCATTCCTTGCAAGATCGATTGAAAATGATCTGTTCCAATACAGAGTGCGATAGACATTCCAATAGAAGAAGAGAGGGAATATCTACCTCCTACCCAATCCCAAAATTTGAATATATTCTTTTCATTAATTCCAAAATTGGAAGCACCTTCTACATTGGTAGACAGTGCTATAAAATGATCTGCTATTGCAGCTTCATCAGCTCCTTGATCTAAAAACCAAGCTCTAGCCGTGTGGGCATTCCTCATGGTCTCTTGAGTCGTAAATGTCTTTGATGCAATGATGAACAGCGTTTCTTCAGGATCTAATGTTTTTAGCGTCTCTGCAATGTGTGTTCCGTCTACATTGGAAACAAAGGAAACATTGACACCCTTTTTCCAAAAAGCTTTTAATGCTTCGGTCACCATTACTGGCCCTAGATCAGAACCTCCTATGCCAATATTAACAAAATGCTTGATAGCTTTATTTGTATAACCTGTATGTTTTTCTTCATGAATGGCATTTACAAACTGATACATTTTCTCACGTTCAGCCAGCACATCTTCCATTACGTCATGTCCATCTAGCATAACAGATTCTCCTGAAGTATTCCTTAAGGCAGTATGGAGTACAGCCCTATTTTCAGTTTCATTGATTCGCTTACCACCAAACATGCTCCTAATACCATCACCCAAAGCTAATTCTTTAGCTAGCTCAATGAGCAGTGCCAATGTCTTGTCTAGTATTCTATTTTTAGAAAAATCTAAGTGGAGGTCTTCAAAACTTCTACTAAAGTTGTTAAATCTATCTGGATGGTGCGCAAACAGATCTTTCATTTCCACATCTTTTATCTCTTCATAATGTGCTTCTAATTTTTTCCAGCTATCTGTTTCTCTCGGATTCTTCTTGTGCAACATAATTATTTTATATGATGAAGGAACGAAGATATTTTAATTCTGTTTTACCTTTACCAAGAACTAAGAATATTTATGGCTACTAAAAAAGAGCTTGGACAAAGAGCAGAATCTTTAGCTACAGAATTTTTACAGAGAAAATCATATCAAATTGTTGAACGCAATTGGCGCTTTAGTCGAGCTGAAATCGATATTATCGCTAAGAAAGATGAGGTCCTAATATTTGTTGAAGTAAAAATGCGTTCCTACGATTACTATGGAAATCCAGAAGACTTTGTTAGCGAAAAACAACAAGCTTTAATTCAAGAAGCAGCAACGCAATACATGGAAGAAGTGGGACATGATTGGGAAATTCGATTTGATGTCATCGCTATACTGTGGGAAGATGATCGAGAAGCAAAGATTCGACATATAAAGGATGCATTCTTTTAGCTTAGGCTTAAAATTGTTTGATTCAATACTTAAATAAGTTAATTTAACATGTGTAGTGTACAATTTTGATATCGCTACTTAATTATTAGCCACAAAAAATAAAAATTGAAATTTCTCCAAAGCATCTTCTTGTTGCTTCTTTATATAAATGTCAATAGCCAAGACGCATCTCAACAAAGCAAAGCTTTTGATCAAGCTATTGAAGCCTTCATGAAAAATGATATTGACGCGGCCGAAATTAAATTCAAAAAATTATCAAGTGATTATAAATTTAATGAAGCCTATAAAAATTATATCAATACCGAACTCTATTTGGCCAAAATACAAATGGCAAGAAAAAGAAATGATGAGGCTGCTTTTAAATTGGACAAATTAATTGAAAGTTATGCCAGCCTTAAACTTGAAGATCCAATAATTCTATGCGATTTACATTATCATAAAGCACTTAACTTTTATGAGCAAGGCAATCAAAAAAAGGCGCAGTCAAGCATTCAAGCTTTCATTGAAGAGACTCAGTTAGATGCGAAGTGCATGAATAAACTTCAGTTCTTATTAAGTCGAATACAAATCGAATTAGGAAATTATCGAACTGCCATTTTTATAGCAAAAGAGACCCTCCAATATTATCAATCCATTGACAGAAATGCTGAAAAGGTAGCTTCGCTTTTAAATATTTTAGGCGCATCTTACTTCCATGCTGATCAACTAGATTCTTGTCAATATTATTGGCAGCAAGCTCTCAGCCTAAAACAAGAAATTAATGTTCCGGCTCGTGAATTAGTCATTGCTAATTTTAACATGGGTATTATTCATGAGGCAAAATCTGATTATGAAAATGCCATTAGTTTTTATAAGAAAGCTGAAAAAATAGACATAGAAGATGGAGGAGAAGACATAGGATTACTCCCTCACATTTATGTTGCTTTTACCAACTCATACACTGAACTTGGAGAGCTCAATAAAGCAAAAGAATATGCTGAAAAATCTTTAAGCTTATCCATTAAAAACTATGGCAAAGAAGATCCCAATACCAGCTTTAGTTACAGTGCATATGCAAATCAATTAAGCAGATTGGGGAACTATGAAGCTTCTAACAATTACCTTTTGAAATCGCTTGAGATCAGAAAAAAATCTTATGGAAATTTTCATACTTGGACATGGGAAGCATTAAACCATTTGGGCAAAAATTATCTTGAGATAGGAGCGCTATCAAAGAGTTACCAATATATTCAAGAGGCCCTTAAGATTGCCTTAAAATTAACTGATAGTCCCGAACTTCTTGCCACCTCTCAATATCATTTAAGTAATTATTATTCTAAGAAAAAATCATTTGAGCAAAGTAAAAAGGCTAATGAAAAGTCTAGTAAACTTTTTGAAAGCATTTTCGCCAAAGATCACCTTTGGAATGTAAAGTCAAAACTTCAAAAGGCTAAATTATCAAACATTTCTGGGAATCCTGAGCAAGCACAACAAATCATTAAGCAGATCCATGCGTTGAATCTTCGAGACCAAAACAGTTCAAAACTGCTGCGATTGTTGGAGACTTATGGTTTAGAAAAGACTTTGCTTTTTGATGCATATAGAAAAGATCCAAAGCCTGAGCAACTTGATAAAATCATGTCTATAACTAAAACACAAAATCAATTAATTCATGAGATTAGATGCACCTATGACAATTCGGATTCAAAAATATATTACAATAATACGGTCAATAGCTACTTTGAAAAATCGCTAAATATTTTCCATGAGCTTGCAAATGAAATGGACCTATCAAAATTAAATGATCTCTTAATAGAATTATTTGAAGTCAATCGATCAAGTGTATTACTAGAACATGTTCAAAATCAAAAGCTTAAAAAAAAGGATGGCATTTCAGAAAAAGCGTTGGTTAGAGAGCGATACTTAAGTAAGCAAATAGACTTATTAAAAGAAAGTATTCAAAAAGAACAAAATAAGAACCAGGCAAATAAGGTCGAAATAAATAAACTACTTACCAAACAACTTGCCTTTAGAAAAGAGCGGGATCAAATCATCAAGGCTTTGAAAGAACAGATGCCATTATTTGGCACTACAAATATCATTTCGAAAGAAGAAATTCTTAAAAAAGCATCTGAGATAAATGTAGTGGATCCGACTGCGATAATTGAATACTTCCAAGTGGATGAATTTCTATACTCCTTAGTCATTCAAAATGAAGAAATCTCATTCAAACGAATTGTAATTGACAGCTTATTTTTTAATCATGTTGCCAATTTGCAAACCGCTGTAGCACAAAGAAAGCCCTATAAAGAAACGGCACAATTCCTACATGAAATATTAATTGCTCCCTTAGATATTGAAGCACAAAAACTTATCATAATTCCTGATGGCATTTTAAGTCAAATCCCCTTTGATATTCTAATCGACGAAGAAGGCCAAATGTTAATTGAGCAATATACACTCTCCTATGCACATTCCTTAAACGTACTTTTCGAACAAATTGATAATAGAGACAAAAAAAGAAGCGCTTCATCTTGGCTAGGGTTTGCTCCAAATATTGAAAAAAGTCCGCTTCATGCTAGCGAAGCTGAATTAATCAAAATTCAAGAAATCACTGGAGGCGATTACTATGTAGGAAAGAAGGCCACCAAGGAAAACTATTTCAAGAAAGCTGCTAATAAACAGATCATTCATTTGGCAACACACTCTGTTTTTGCTGACCTTGATTCTTCAAATGTCTATTTGCTTTTTAATGGAGAAGAACAACTTTCCCTGACTGATATCTACCATCAA
The DNA here is from genome assembly GCA_937961455.1 of uncultured Saprospiraceae bacterium. Lineage (GTDB taxonomy): Bacteria > Bacteroidota > Bacteroidia > Chitinophagales > Saprospiraceae > CALGNN01. Next base: position 5,914 of record CALGNN010000068.1, on the reverse strand, counting down.
AATCTACAAGCTGAATTGGTGGTCTTAAGTGCATGTGAAACAGGTTTAGGATCGCAACAAAAATCAGAAGGTATGTTGAGTTTGGCAAGAGCCTTTCATCTGGCAGGAGTACCAACTACACTCATGAGTTTGTGGAGAGTACCAGATAAGGAAACTCAGAAGATCATGCTATCGTTTTATGAGAATATTTCAAAAGGACATCCCATTGATGCGTCATTGCAAGCCGCCAAACTTTCTTACTTAGATCAATCTGAGGATGAGATCCTACAGCATCCTTATTTCTGGGCAGGCTTCTCAACTGTAGGTGCCATAGCCCCTATCGATCTAAAATCTGGATACGAATTCTATTGGATATATTATGCAGCCGGGATTGTATTCATGGGATTCCTGGTGCTCTTATTATTCAAGAGACTTAAGAATCGCAAGTAATTCCGTGGCTTTCTTCTCATTATAATATCTAGCTTGCTGTTCGCCGATTAGCTCTAATAAATTTTTGCTTTTGGCAATTGCTCCACTTTCTAAATAAGCCAAGGCTAAGTACCAAGGCGCATGGTTTTTCAATTCAGCATCTGAGCTTATCAGTTCTTCAAGGATCGGGATAGCCTCTTGATATTTTTCCAAGCTGAGTAAAGTCATAGCCTTATAAAAAAGCACATCTGGATTAGCTTCTACAACATAAAGCTCATTTAATGCTTGCAGGGCTTCTTCATACATTCCATTCTCATAAAACTCAAATGCCTTATTTTGCATATTTGCTGCATCACTTCTTTCAACAGGTGCAATGACATTTCGATAAGGTTCATAGTAACTGGCAAATAAATCTTCATGGGAAGTTTGAGGACGGTCAATCAAAAAAGTACTCCAAATAAATAGCATTAAAAGTACAGATGCAGCAGCTGTCCTAATAATAAACTTCCTTCTGAACGGTTTAGATTTTTTATCCGATATCTCTTCTTCAAATTTTTGTAATTGGGATTTAGTTTGAATCTGCTGATTTAAGATAAGAGCAGCTTGGACATCTTTTTCAAGGGCAAATTGTTCGGCGAAGTTCTTATCACTTTCCAGCAATTGTTGAAACTGTTTTGATTCAGTTTGACTTAATGAACGATCAAAATATTTTTCTATTAAATGGTTCGAGTCGGACATACTTAGCTTTTAATCAGTTCTTTAATCTTTTTCAAACATTGAGATTTTTTAGCTTTCACAACATTCGAATTATTATAGGACATGCTTTCACAGATTTCTTTAATACTTAGTCCTCGATAATAGTATAAGGTTAATAGTTCTTGACATTTATTTCCCAATTTCAAAAATGCACTTTGCATCAACTTTTGTCTCAAAGAAATAACCGAGTCATCAAGCCATGCTTCTTCATAAACGAATTGATCTTGATATTCCGCTTTAAATGCTTCAAGTTTCACAGCCTTGGATTTTTTCAATTTATCATAAATCTTAAACTTGGCAATACTGAATAAATAGGTTTTTATGGTGCTTTTCAGTTGATCAAGATTTCCTTTTATAGCATGAGCTTGAAGAGCGAGAATGGCATCTTGGTAAACTTCTACTTTATCATGCTCATCCAAAGGAAACTTTTGTGCGTACTGCAAAAAAGCTTCTCGGTGTTCATAGTAGAAAGTTTTGAGGAATTGCTCATCCCCTTTTTTTAATCCATCAATGACGCGCATTAATTCCATGTTCAATAAAAATACTAAAGAAAAATGGCATGGAGTTATTTGAGCTCCAGCTTCCATTCAATTGAAAAAATTTCAAAAAAAACTCAAAAAACTATTAACCCTTGTATTTGCAGATGGCACTAAGTAGTATAAATAACTAACTATGCAACAAACGAGTACTGAAAACCGCCCACAATTCTCCCCAAAAGAACTGGAAATATTAAGACTTATCTCTGAGGGATACTCTTCACTTGAAATAGGCAAAAAACTATTTTTGAGCGTTGATACCATTAAGTCATATCGAAAAAAACTCATGATAAAATTTCAAGCTAGAAATGTAGCTGGAATGATTCGCAGAGCTATTGAACAAAAAATCATTCTTTTTTAAGGAAAACCAAGCTATAACGGGAGATTCCAGTTAGTAGAATTTTATCAATTATTTTGAATAATAGCTATCATTTTAGTGCAGAATACTTTATCTTTGCGCCTCATTTAGAGAAAGATACGATGAAAAAAGACATACATCCAGATAATTACCGATTGGTAGTATTTAAAGATTTATCAGTTGGTAAAGGATTCATCACCAGAAGTTGTGCTCAGACTAAAGAAACGACAACCTGGGAAGATGGTAAAGAGTATCCTCTAGTTAAGCTTGAAATATCAAACGAGTCACATCCTTTTTATACTGGTAAGATGAAGTTTGTTGATACAGCGGGTAGAATTGATAAGTTCAATAAGAAATTTGCCAAATTTGCTAAAGCTCCAAAGAAAGAAGAAGCAGCAGCAACTCCTGAAGCTAACGAAGAGACTCCAGATAGCGAATCATAAATTTTAATCAGCTTCCCATTCTTCTAGTATGAAGAACATTATACTTTTTGATGATGAAACAAGGGAAGCTTTACTTCCATTCAGTTATACTAGACCTGTTGCTGAAATTCCTGTTGGATTTCTAAGCATTGCACAAAAGTGGCAACACCATTTTGATGCACCAGTCTCTTTTATAACTCAAGACTACCTATCTCGTAAATATCCAATAGAGATTGCTGAGGATAATTTAATCATTAATGCTTCAGCCTTACCCAACGATAAGATTGTCGCCTTAATTAAACAATTAGATCCAAACGAATCATTGATGCAAGATGATGAATTAATCGCAGCCCGATTAAATAGTCATCAATTTGATTTACTGATCAAGGATGATTTTCTTGAGGAGTTGATTGGCTATGAAATTAAGGATGAAGATGCATTCAGAAAAGTCAATCATCTTTGGGAAATCACTCAGTTTGGCAAAGAAGAGAGTTTGATTGATTTCAAGCTTATGACAAAAGGGAAAACATCCCAAGAGATCAGTGAAACGAATGGACTCGTCAATAAAGATCAAATTTTCATTGAAGAAGGTGTTCAGATGGAACACTGCCTGCTTGATGCCAGCAGTGGACCCATTTACATCTCAAAAAATGCGGTTGTACTTCAAGGTGCTATGCTAAAAGGTCCCATCTTTTTAGGCGAACAAGCAGTAGTAAAAATGGGTGCTAAGATTTATGGAGCTACATTTATTGGACCTAATTGCAAAGTAGGTGGGGAAATAAAAAATACTGTTTTCATAGCCAACAGCAATAAGTCTCATGATGGTTATATAGGCGATTCTGTAATTGGCGCATGGTGTAACTTAGGGGCTGACACCAACTGTTCTAATTTGAAAAATAATTACAGCGATATTAAACTTTGGAATTACGGTACTGAGTCTTTTGAAAATTCTGCGCAACAATTCGCTGGTTTGTTTTTAGGAGACCATTGCAAAACTGCTATCGCCACCAAGTTTAATACTGGCACAGTTGCTGGGATATTTTCAAATATCTACGGGGACGGCTTTCATGATAAATTCATCCCATCATTCTCATGGGGAATGGATGATGAATATCAATTTGAAAAAGCCATTGCCACCTTGAGAAAAATCTATGAAAGAAAGAATATGACTCTAGATGAAGTCGAAATCTTCATTTTGGAATTTATATTTCAATACACTTCTAAGTTTCGATCAAAAAAAGAAAATGGCTAAGACCTTCTACAAAAGTCTTATCAGCCATCTTTTCGAAGTTGAAATTGAACGAAAAGAGAGCCATTTCAGCAAACAACTTATTGTATCATTAGCCAAAGGAAGATATCAACTTTCTTCTCTGAGAGCCATTTATTCATACGAAGATTTATATCTCAATTTTGCACAAGCTTTTGAAGTTATCGATTGGAAAAAAATTGAGGCTAAAAACTGTTTGTTATTAGGACTTGGAATGGGAAGTGTTTTTCAGCTTTTAGAAAAGCATTATACAAAACCCTTAGAAATGGTTGCTGTCGATATTGACCCAGTTGTCATTGAGTTATTTTCAAAATATATTAAAGCTCAATTGAAAAACAACTTGACTATTTATGAGGGTGATGCAAGTGATTGGATAGCAGCAAACCAAAGTACCTTTGACATTGTTACAGTTGATGTATTTATTGATGATATTGTTCCTAATAAATTTCTGTCAATAGAATTTTTAGAAGAGCTAAAAACATCCATGTCACAAGGGGCTTGTTTGTTTTATAATTTGCTAGCCATGAGTGCTTTGGATAAACAAAAAGCCCGCAGATATTTTGAGGCACGATTCAAGCAGGTCTTTGAAAAAGGACATATCATCGAAACTAAAAACAATTACATTTTAATAAATGATACGGGTTTTCTGAGATAAGCTACATTCATTTATGTATTTTTGGCATCCAAATCTGAAATATGTTTACAATTAATATATACTTAAAATTTGCAATTATAGCCGTATTACTAATTGGTGGTATCGCCTTAGCAATTGCCTATGGTTTTTGGTACGCCTTCCCGCTACTATTAGTTGGAGTGGGATTTTTAGCAAGTTATTTCTTATTGGGCACGGTACAATCTGCTGCACAAATGGTGGAGACTCAAGATATCGACGCTGCAGAAAATAGATTGGCACTTACCTTATGGCCCAATCTTTTGTACAAAGCCAATAGAGCTTACTACTATATGTTGAAAGGATCATTTGCGGCACAAAGGAAACAATCCGATGTTGCAGAAAACTTTTTTATTAAAGCACGTGATACAGGATTACCCACTGGAAATGAAGAAGCTATGGTCTTACTTCAGTTAGCCAACCTTCAAGCTACTAAAGGAAAATGGAACCAGGCGAAACTGTACTTCAAAGAAGCAAAAAAAATTAAGGTTACAGAGCCAACGATTAAAGCACAACTCAATCAATTTGAGAAAGGCATTCAGAATAGAGGTCAAATGAAACACACCCGTTCTGGTCAATATCAGATGAAAGGAAGAAACAGTAAGCGTAACCGCCCTCGCATCAGATAACTATACTCCTATTTTAAAGATTTCTATAAAAGATAAAATGCAAAGTCGGATCAGCAATCTGAACCGACCTCACATGAGCTAGTTGGTTTATTTCTCTATACGGTAACTGATGGCGTCATTAAATGTGCCATGTGGAGTTATAGATCCATTGATGTCAATGGTATTTTCATCTACGAAAGTCATCTGGCCCCAGTGTTCTCCATCTAATTTTAGATAGGAATTCCCATTTCTTTTTACAACTTTCCATTCATAGGTAGCAGAAATAAGATTCTCGTTGCATTCAGTTGGAATCGAAGTGGGTGGCAATACCCTTAAGTCACTATTGGAAAAATTCCAGATGATAAGATCTTTATCAAAGCTGCAATCGAGACCAGCTAAACCTCCAGTAATTTTAGTAAGACTCCAATCACCTTCAAGATCACTTTTAACTGGGCGATCTTTTTCGCAACTCGTCAATAAAATACTTAGGGCAAGGATGAATAAAAATTGTAATTGTCTCATGATGTTAGGTTTTGTTTGTTTTATACTCCTGAGACGAGAGGCTTTAAATTACCGTTGGAGTATTAACAATACTTTAAGAGATGGTAAGAACATGATAAATCCAATGTAAGGTCCCTAAGGGGGAACGCACTTGCATAGTAACTACGTATAGAACATAAAAAAAGCGCCAGAAAATTTTCATTTTCCAGCGCTTCTATAATTCAATAATAATACTTCTCTTTCTCAAATGGCGTTTTTAAAAGGGAAGATCAAATCTTTATTCAATCTCCCTTTTTGCATTCGCATCCGCATTTATTCTTGTATGATTTGTATCAATTCTGTCGTTACTGTTGTTCCAATCTGTGCCTTCATGATGTAAGTCCCAGTC
>CALGNN010000067.1 GCA_937961455.1 uncultured Saprospiraceae bacterium | reverse complement strand
AAGAAGCATCCTTCAGAAGTAAAACTGGTTTTAGTAGATCCAAAGAAAGTGGAGCTACCTATTTATACAGATCTGGAAAAACATTTTCTTACTTACATTCCAGATGCGGATGAACCTATCGTAACAGAGACTTCTAAAGTAATTTATACGCTGAATTCTCTATGCATAGAAATGGATGAGCGATATAATTTACTGAAAGCGGCTCGAGTAAGACACATCAAAGAGTATAATGCAAAATTCAAAGGAAGACAGCTCAACCCGAATAACGGACATAAATTTTTACCTTATATCGTACTGGTAATTGATGAGTTTGCTGATCTAATTATGACAGCTGGAAAGGAAGTAGAAATGCCTATTGGTAGATTAGCTCAACTTGCAAGAGCAGTTGGAATCCACTTGATCATCGCGACACAAAGACCTTCTGTTAAGATTATTACCGGTTTAATTAAGGCAAATTTCCCAGCTAGAATTGCCTTTAAAGTAACTTCTCATATAGATTCAAGAACCATCCTAGATGTCAAAGGTGCAGATCAACTGATTGGAAATGGTGATATGTTATTTTCTATTGGAGGTAACATGATCCGCTTACAATGTGCATTTGTAGATACACCTGAAGTAGAAAGAGTCATTGGCCATATCGGAGATCAGAAAGGCTTTAGCGAATTAGAATTATTACCTGAATACAAAACAGAAGAAGACATTCCAGGTGCTGCAAATCTCAAGTACTCTGATTTGGATTCCAATTTCGAAGATGCTGCAAGATTGGTTGTAGCCAATCAACAAGGCTCTACTTCAATGATCCAAAGAAAATTAAAACTTGGATATAACAGAGCTGGCCGAATCATGGATCAATTAGAAGAGCTAAATATTGTGGGTCCAAGCGAGGGTAGTAAAGCCAGAGAGGTCTACATCTTCAACGAAATGGAGTTAATGCGTCATCTAGATCAACTAAAGAATAAAGTTTAACTTCCTATTAATTGGCACTAAGCCGCTAACATCCGTTAGCGGCTTTTTAAATTAAGGGTTTTACCTAGTGCTTTTTTCCAAAAATTCATTCAATTTAATAGCACATAGTCGATACACATATTGCATTCTTATTAGAATTGCAATAGCTCCAAAAGGTAACCTGCTGGTTGAAAACTTCACATCAGATTGCAATGAATTTTTGCCTAATAGGCAGGTTGCCTCTTTCCAGGTCAAATAAGCCCACGATCATTTAACATGATTTTAACCTGCAAAACCTTTCCTTGAGTAAATTTTGCCTGTACATTTGGTGTTATAAAGTCAAAGAGCAATATGAAATTGATTTATACCATAAGTTTGAGTCTTCTCATGTCAACAGCACTGCTAGCGCAACATGCAGACTCAGATCCTGCTGCTACAAAAGTATTGAAAGAATTGGCAGCGAAATACACCAATAACATCATTGCAGAATATACCTTAACTATGGAGATGCCAGGAGAAGAGCAAATATCTTTCGAAGGTGACTTGAAAATGTCAGGAGCTCAATATCTTATGAATATGGGTGACAGGAAAGTTTATAGCGATGGCAAAGCACAATGGCTATATCTTTCAGATCAAAATGAGGTACAAATTTATGATGCTCCAGACCCGGATGATATTGATAACCTAAGCTCCCCGGTGAGTTTATTCAATTTCTACAAGTCAGATCAATTTATTTATGGACTTATACTAGACGAAGCTAATAAACAGCATATAGAATTTAAGCCCATAGATCGAACATCTGATGTTGCAAAAATTCGTCTAGAATTAGCATCTGGTTCGATCAAGCACATTAAGGTTTTCAATAAAGGAGGAGATAGATATACTTTAAAAATTCAATCTGAGGATTTAAATCAAGATTTATCTCTATTAAACTTTAGCTTTAACGAAGCGCAATATCCTGGTGTGATTGTAGAAGACCTTCGTATAGACTAGATTCCACAATTAGTCAATCCTTTCAAAATTTCTACTTATTAAAGTCTAATTAATAGATAGTAATATCTAATTTTACTGCATGGGTATTAAATCTATTCTAGCCAAACCTGCCGCAGGATTCATATCTTCAAGCGTAGAGAAATGGAAAAAAAGAGCCGTTCAAGATCAATTGAAATGGATGAACAAATTGATCCAAGGAGCTTCTAATACAGCCTTTGGTCGAGATCACAATTTTGATGAAATACAGACTTATCAAGATTTCAAAAAGAACATTCCAATAAAAGATTATGAAGGCATTAAGCCTTATGTGGAACGCATCAAAAATGGAGAGTCTGATGTCTTATGGAAAGGACTGCCAATCTATTTTGCCAAAACCAGTGGGACGACTTCTGGGGTAAAATACATACCAATCACTAAAGAAAGTGTGGGGAATCATGTTGGAACTGCTAGTAAAGCATTCTTAAGATATATCAAACACAGCGGGAATAGCTCCATGATGGATGGCAAACTTATTTTCCTTTCAGGATCTCCTACCCTTGACAAAGTTGGCGGAATCCACACAGGTCGTTTGTCAGGGATTGTAAACCACCATGTACCCTCTTGGGTAAGATCAAATCAAATGCCCAGTTTTGAAACAAATTGCATTGAAGATTGGGAAGAAAAATTAGTAAAAGTGGTAGAAGAAACCCTAGTCCAAGATATGCGCTTGATTGGGGGTATCCCTCCATGGGTTCAAATGTATTACGAGAGATTATTAGAAGTCACAGGTAAGAAAACTGTAAAAGAAGTATTTCCCAACCTTTCAGTCTTTGTATACGGTGGTGTAGACTATGAACCATACAGAGCAAAATTGGAAGAATTGGTAGGAGCAAAAATTGATTCCATAGAGACCTATCCAGCTTCAGAGGGCTTCATTGCATTTCAGGATGATTACACAGATAAAGGATTGTTGCTAAACACAGATTCCGGTCTATTCTTTGAATTCATTCCCGTAAGTGAGTTTTTCGATGAAAATCCTACTAGAGTGTATTTGGCAGATGTAAAGCTAGATGTAAACTATGCCATCATTATCAATTCTAATGCAGGACTCTGGGGTTATAATATAGGAGACACCGTAAAGTTTGTTTCTTTAGATCCGTACAAATTAATTGTGACAGGCAGAATCAAACATTTTATTTCTGCATTCGGAGAACATGTAATTGGAAAAGAAGTAGAGAATTCTCTCTTACAGGTGGCATCGCATGAAGGGCTTAAAATTGTAGAATTTACTGTAGCTCCTCAAGTAAATCCTCCCGATGGTTCTCTACCATACCACGAGTGGTTTATTGAATTTGATGAATTACCGAAAGACCTAACAGCCTTTGCCAAATCCGTAGATAAGGAAATGGAAAAGCAAAACATATATTATGAAGACCTTATTTCAGGGAACATTTTGCAACCCTTAAAAATTACTCCTTTGGAAAAAGATGCCTTTAGAAAATATATGAAATCTGTTGGTAAACTAGGAGGACAAAACAAGGTACCCCGTTTATCAAATGATAGAAAAATTGCAGATCAATTACAATCCTTTGCTTTAGACAAATAGATGAGATTGAAATCTACATTGCTCAAACCCTTTGCTGCAAAAATTTCTAGAGATGTTTGCAAATGGGGAGCGCATCAGTGCAGGTATCAAGAAAAGTGGTTTCAGTATTTAATTGAAAAAGGGCGTGCTACACAATTTGGAAAAGCGCACCAATTTGAAAGAATTAAGCATTATCAGGATTTAAAGGATCGAGTGCCCATAAGATCCTACGAAGCATATAAACCTTACATTGATCAAATACTTGAAGGGAAAAAAGATGTCATGTGGCCAGGAAAACCCAAGTACATCGTTGGCACCTCAGGGACCACTTCTGGAATCAAATATATACCCTTAAGTAAAGAGAGTATTCCATTTCATATCCGATCAGCAAGGGATGCCTTATTTAACTACATCCATCTAAGTAGAAATTATAGGATGCTTGATGGCAAAATGATCTTTCTGACTGGATCTCCTGAACTTGACACCATTGGGAATGGCCTTCCCATAGGCAGGCTTTCTGGTATTATCAATCATGAAATTCCCAAGTACATTCAAAATAATAAATTGCCTTCATATGAAACCAACTGCATTGAGGATTGGGATGAAAAATTAGAGGCCATCGTTGAAGAGACTTGGAATGCGGACATGACCATGATTAGTGGAATCCCTCCTTGGGTACTGATGTATTATGAAAAATTACTAGCTAAAAGCGGAAAGTCTCAGCTTTCAGATATGTTTCCCAATATGAAATTATTCATTCATGGCGGTGTAAGCTATGCACCCTATGAACACAAGATGAATCAATTGCTCGGGGCTGGTATAGATTGTCTTGAAACTTACCCTTCTACAGAAGGATTTATTGCATATCAAGACCAGCTAGATGATAAATCTTTGATACTCAACACCAATGCAGGAATGTTTTTTGAGTTTGTCCCAACTGATGAAATTTTCAATGAAAATCCAACGCGCCTCCAACTTTCAGAAGTAGAACCCAATGTGTCTTATGCCATCATCATTCACAACAATGCGGGATTATGGGCATCCAATATTGGAGATACCATTACGTTTACTTCTTGCAATCCCTATCGCTTGAAGGTAACGGGTAGAATAAAACACTTTTTATCTGCATTTGGTGAACACATCATTGCAAAAGAAGTAGAAGATGCTATGAAGGCAGCCTGCCAAAAAATGTCGGTAAATATTATCGATTTTACCGTAGCTCCACAAATCAATCCTCCTGATGGTGGAAAGGCATTCCACGAGTGGTTTGTTGAATTTGAAAGAATCCCAGATGAGCTAGATAAATTTGAAAAATGTTTAGATGAAGAATTACAATTTCGAAACTTTCACTATAAAGACCTTATTAAAGGTAAGGTGATTGCACCTTTGAAAATTCATCCGATGCAAAGCAATGGCTTTAGAATGATGATGAAGTCCATTGGGAAATTAGGCGGACAAAATAAAATTCCTCATTTAATGAATGATCGCTACTTAGCTTCGCTATGCTTGAAGTATATCATAGTTAAAGCTTATTAAAATTGAGAAGAAGAAAATTTAT
>CALGNN010000066.1 GCA_937961455.1 uncultured Saprospiraceae bacterium | reverse complement strand
AAACTGCTGAGGATTCATTCCACTCATATTGGTCTTCTGCCGATAATTGTCTTCGGCTACCATATCCAGTACAAAAAGATCTAACCATCCATCATTGTTAAAATCTGCTACATCACTTCCCATGCTATAAAAAGACATGTGCTTGAAGCTATTGAGATATTTATTTTCAAAGGTCTTTCCGTTTTTATTATAATATATTCCATCTGGCCTATTATAATCGGTTGCAACAAAAACATCAGTCAACCCATCTCGATCAAAATCTGCAGTCACTGAGCTTAAATTATACCCTTTATTATTCAAGCCAAAATTTTCATCAATGTAGAATTTACTTTGCCTATTTTCATAGAATGTAGTTTCATAATCACTAATTAGATCGACATTGTTTCTCAATTCTTTCTTAAATAAAAAATTGCTAGGAGGTTGATTTACCAATAGCAAATCAAGATCACCGTCATGATCTGCATCAAAGAAATTAGCCATGATACTGTGTCCTTCGTCATCTAGGCCGTATTCTTTTGCGCGCTCCTCAAATGAATTATTACCCTGATTTATAAATAGTTTGTTTTTTCTCTTTGAAGGATCGTCATAGAGAAACTGGCAAAGGTAAATATCATCAAATCCATCTTGGTTAATATCAACTATAGCGGCTCCTGTGGACCACTGTGTCTTAGTAATTCCCGATGATAATGTTATGTCTTTGAAATTGAAATCTCCTTGATTAAGGAAGAGTTTATCCTCACCCATATTAGAACAGAAATAAATATCTGGTAAGGAATCATTATTGATATTGATGATGGAAACTCCAGCACCATGTGCTACACCATCGTAATTTAGCGTATTGTATTCAATACTTTCAGTAATATTGTTGGTGAAATTAATAGTGCGTTTCTCAAATAAAATTGGCCCCTGAGAAGAGGCCAATTCTTTATTTTTTGTTTTATTACAAGATGCGAATACTATCAGCAATAAAAACGCACTAATCCGGATATGGTGTTCCATAAATTCAAAACTTATTCCATCAATATCCTTTGCAAATTATTTTGCTTGTGTAAATACTACTCTAATTAACTGCAAGCCATTGCAGATGAATTAACAATATTTGTACTAGTACAAAATGTCGACATTGCACTTGCACTCCAAGTATTTTTACTGATAAGGTAGGTATTGCAATATCCAGAGTTAGGTGCAGAAGTATCTAGATCTTTTCCGCATAAACCATAATATTCGTTAGGAGATGCAAATCCTGTAAATGAATTAATTTCGTTGTTCGATATGTTCACCAATGAGGGTTTGTTCCATTGCTTTCTCATAATAAGTTGACTTTGTTTGTATATAGATTATAAATATAGAGATAATTTTATAAAACAAAGTTTATACCAAAATTTACAACAACGCATTGCTTTGGCATTGACACAGTTCTATTCTACTACTCTAGTGAGGGCAAAATAAGCGCTTTTTGTAGAAATAATATAATTTTTGTCATTTTTTTTGCATTTGAGTTTTTCAAGAATTAGCAATATTTTCAAAAACACTAGGGTCTAATTCCACAAGTTTGCTTAAACAACTTATTTTAGCAGCTTGAATAATGGGATTTTGCAACTTCAGGAATTCCCATTTTAGGAATCAACAACATGTGAAATATAGAATCCAACCAATTTGAGTCAAGGAAGAGCAAAACAGCGAAGGGAAGAATCCATAAAGAACATTTTTGATCTAAGCCAAATATTTAGAATTCTTAAATTAGTTTGGAAATTCAGTAAAAAGCTTACGCTTATTCGAATTTTCCTGATATTCTTACAATCTATCCTTCCTTTCATTCCGCTATATCTTATGAAGTTGATTTTGGATGCATTTGCTGCTCCTACTCGACCTGATTCAGGTTATTTTGTTATGATCATCATATTGTTCTTAGTAGTAAAGATTATCAGTATGATTGTAAGTAATGTGATGTCCTATGTGTTGCTGTTGCAATCAGATATTATTAACGATGAAATGTCAAAATTAGTGATATCAAAAGCAATGAAAACTGATTTGGAATATTTTGATTCTGATATATATCATGATATTTTTCAACGAGCATTAGCTCAATCTAGTGGAAGACCCCTTCAAATATTATCAACAGCCTTATCATTTATTCAAAATGCCGTAGTGCTTATCACCATATTAGGATTATTGATTACGGTACACTGGGCCTTGTTTTTTGTATTAATAATAATTGCCGCTCCTGTTGCTATCGTCAGATGGATTTATACGGGTAAATACATTGATCTTGTAGAAAGTCAAACTCAAGAAGAGCGAAAATCAGGATATTTTAAAGGGGTCATGACAGGAGCAGTGTTTGCAAAAGAAGTGCGGATGTTTGATTTTGGGAAAGAGCTACTACCTGTTTTCTTAGGTATAAGGAAAATAATACGAGGTGAAAAGAGACGATTTTATGTAAGGCAAAATATTTCGATTAGTTTAGCCCAGCTCGTTGAAGTTGCTGGTATCATTGCAGGTTTGGCCTATATAATTATGCAAGCAGTTGACGGTCAACTTTCCGTAGGTGACATTGCATTATATTATGGCGTTCTCCAAAAAGGACAATCTGCTGTTGGTGGCTTTTTGAGATCTTTTGTTAGTATCCAAGAAAACAAATTGTTTGTGTCCCACTTGTTTAGGTTTATAGATCTTAAAACCAAAATACCAAGACATCACAGCGAATTAGACGCACCCAAAAATTTAGGCCTTTTGGAAGTATCTGATTTGCGTTTCACTTATCCTGGAACAAAGAAAGAAATCATAAAAGGAATTTCGTTTGCAGCAAGACCTGGTGAAATATTGGCGATTGTTGGTGAAAATGGATCTGGTAAGACTACCTTACTAAAATTGTTGACTCGATTATATGAATCCGATGGAGGTGCCATTAAAATTAACGGAAAATCCATAAAATATTATGACATCGATTCTCTTAGAAAAAAGTACTCCATAATTTTTCAACAGTTCTCAAAATATAATGCAACCGTAAAAGAAAATATTTATTACGCTGATATTTTAGATCGAGACAATATTGATAAAATTGTTGAATCTTCCGATCTGGCCCTAGCTTCAAAGTTTATAAATAATTTGCCATCCGATTTTGACACGCAATTAGGTAGGTCTTTTAAGGCTGGTGAAGAATTAAGCGGCGGTCAATGGCAAAAAATCGCCTTGTCAAGGGCATTTTTTAAAGATGCAGATATTCTCATTCTTGATGAACCGACAAGTTTTATTGATCCCATTGCAGAAGAGAAAATCTTTAAAAACTTACTAGAAGTAACAAAACTGAAAAACAAAATTCTCATTTTGATCACACATCGTGTTTATAATTTAAAAAAAGCAGATGCTATTCTCGTTATGGATCAAGGCAAAATTGTTGAATCGGGTTCACATAATCAGCTTATGTCTCAAGATGGACTCTATAAAAGAATGTTTGAAAGTCAATCTTAAATACTTAACGAGACTTTTTGAATTTTGATAAGTAAAAAGGAAAAAAGTCGATCTTTAAGCTTTCAGTTATTTGCAATCTTTTAATTTTATTCATTAAAAGTGTTTAGTAGATACCACGCCTTTTATATAGTGGTTTAAAAATTATTGATGGGATCGATTCATGCTGTAATTAATAAAGAGGGGACAGTAATAAATTCAAAGACAGTACATTTTGTAAATACGCAAAGTGGATGGTGGAATCCCGATTCTTCATTAGAATTCCATCAGAAAAATGTGCTATTGGTCCAGCAGAATTTGCATACTCATGCAAAAGTTCATCTTGAGTCTAGTTCGATATTTTCACATCCTTCAAAGTTGAAAATAGTTTCAGATACTAGATTAGATAATCGTCAAGATCTTTTAAAAGAAATGAAGCTGGATGAGCAGGTTTCCAACAGTTTTTTAATCTTAGAATTGTTCTTGAAATATGCTTTTGATACACCTGCAAAATTAATTGGCGCCTTTAGTTTTATCATCTGGGATCCGCAAAAAAAAATGCTCTTTTGCGCAAGAGATCATATGGGGATAAAGCCTTTAAATTATCATTTTGAAAATGATCTATTCATTATAGCTTCGCAAAAAAAATCTATTCTTTGTTTTGATGAAGTAGATAAGACAGCCAATTGGAGGAATATTTTTAACAGCCAATCTGGTATGGGGATTCCTCCGAATAGTACAAATTATTTGAAGATCAGTGTCTTGCCTCCTGCTCATTTTTTAGTTTTTAAAGAAGGTGAAGTCCTAATCAAAAGATACTGGGAATTGGATATTACAAAGCGAATTACACTTGGGAATGAAGGTGATTATGTAGAGCGATTTAAGGAGTTATTTACGCTGGCGATAAAGGATCGCATGGATACAACGGCCAACTTGGGTACGCATTTGAGTGGAGGTTTAGATTCTTCTGGAATATCTGGAATCGCCCGCTCTTTGAATAAAGATTTTGCACAAGAGGTTCTACATTTTTCCTATGGTTTTGAAAAGGAGAAATTTACAGGTCAAAAGCTTTTAATTGAAAATTCATTAGCCTTTGATTTCGTCAATTATCATAATATTGAAGATAATTTTATTAATGTACATAAGCTTCGACCAAGAACGTTTGAGGATATGGTTGCAGAAGAATGTCTTTTCTGTGATGGCTTTTCTCAGACTAATAATGTTAATACAGAATATGAAATCCAATATGCAGCTAGAGAACATAACACTAAGGTTATGATCTCAGGATTTCCCGGTGATGAATTGGTGAGTTCTTTTTGTCGTCCCTATTATCTAGAATATTTTGAGCGTAGGCAGTGGATTAATTATTTTACAAAAAAAATGAGGTCCAGGCATGATAGAAAGGAAAAAATTAGAGCATTTGGAGGAGCTTTGCTTTCAACTATTAATGAAAATTTCACCAATAAACTGGTAACATATTATTATGATAGAAAGGGGCCCAACAAAGCTTATTTTGGAACCAATAATTATTTCGATAAAGATTACTTTGAAGCGATTGATAAAGATGGGAGCTTGAAAGAAATTGTTACCTATCCAATGGTTCATTTTGGCTTTCCTACCAGTTTGAGATCTTACCAAAAAAACCATATTTGTCGACCGCATACGAGTCGACGAATTGAATCAGAAAATTTAACAGGCTTAAATTTTGGTTTAGAATATCGATATCCGATGACTGATATTAGAGTACTTCAATTTTTATTAGCTATTCCAATGGAGGAAAAAATTGGACCTAATATGTCAAGGAAAATATTTCGACTCGCCACTGAAGGTTACATTCCCGATAGCATAAGATTAAGAGAGGATAAAAATTCTGGTTCATTAAAACCTATGATTCATTTTTATAAAAGAAAATTTGGCAGATCTCCTTGGGATCTTTGGGAAAAATATGAAAAAGCTAAATGTGTCCCTTTTTTAAAGCCAAAACCCATACGAAGGTATTTTGCAAACACCGAAAATGATCCTCGTGGACTCATGAGATTTATGATATTGGCTCAATTAGGATATGATAAAAAAATGCATTTTTAGTAATTTGATAAATTGTGTCTTGAAGCCATAAAATATTGATATTTAGTTTTTGATAAATAACCCTAGTGCTTATTTTTGAGATATGTCATTTAAATATAGCTCAGTAAAATTCTATTCTAATTTTGTGTGCTAATTTTGTAATAATTGAAATTTGATCTTTTTTGAGAAGCAGCCTTCAATATATATGGACATTTTTTTGTGTAATTTTTGTCTCAAATAGCATTACGCTCTTAGGGCAAAATTTCATAAATAGTACTGAGTCTTTTGGTATTAACAGTCATGTAGGTAATACACATTTGGGTTCAGGTCTAAGTGTTTTTGATTTCGATAATGACGGCTGGGAGGACCTTAGTTTTGGAACTGATCTAGGTGATGAGATTCATTTTTATAAAAATATTAATGGCACCCACTTCCAAAGAATTTCAGGTTTAATCGCTGATGGATCAAATCAAAAAGCCGTTGTGTGGGTAGATTTTGATAATGATAATGACTATGATTTATTTATTGCTTCTTTCAATAATCAAAACAAATTATTTCAAAATAACGGGAGTTTTAATTTTACAGATATTACAACAAGTTCAGGTCTTGTAATTGAAAATAGCGCAAGTTATGGTGCCGTATTTGCGGATGTAAATAAGGATGGCTTTTTGGACTTATATGTTTCTAATTGGACAGATGTCAATAGGTTTTATATCAATGATGGCGCAGGAGCTTTTGTTGAACAATCCGGCTTAATCGAAGCTGATAGTACTTATCATTTAAATTTTGCTTCTGGATTCTTTGACTTTGATAATGATGGAGATGTTGATCTATACAAAAGTAATGATCGATTTTACGAAAATCAACTTTTTAGAAATGATGGAAATCTTCAATTTACGGATGTAGGCAATTCAGTAAATGCCAATATTGTAATTAATGCAATGAATGTGGCAGTCGGCGACATTAATAATGATGGTCTTTGGGACCTTTATATAACAGATGGCCCAGATCCTGGATGCACCTTATTAAGTTATAATGGTTCAACTTATGAAAACCTAAATCCCAGTTCTAATTCACACATTGACAGTTGGATTTGGGGTGCTAGTTTTGCTGATTTTGATAATGATGGGTTTCAAGATATTTATGCAAGCAGCTCTATTCCTTTGGCAAGCCATCCCAACGAATTGTTATTTAATAATGGGGATGAGACTTTTACCAAACAAGACCATTCTAATATGCCTGCTGACTTTAAAAAATCTTATGCAACAGTAACAGGGGATATTAATAATGATGGTAAAATGGATATCATTACCAGCAACAATAGTAATGCGCTTCCATCTCTTTGGCTTAATAACATAGCTAATAATTCAAATTATATTAAAATTCATTTGATAGGTGCTCAGAGTAATAGTGCTGCGATTGGCTCTAGAATTGAAATATATTGTGGAAATGATAAGTACTACCGTTTTACTCAATGCGGAACCAACTATATGGCTCAAGAAAGTCAATATCAACATGTAGGTATTTTACACCATCAAAAAGTAGATTCTATAAAAGTGACTTGGCCTCGAGGACAAAAGTCTACTTACAGAAATATTGAAGTTAATCAGTTGGTAAGTTTTCATGAGAGATTGGATTATCCGATTTATGCATGTTCTAATAAACCTGATGAATTTTATGATAATAAGCCTATAAGGAAAGGGGAATTTTTTGAAAAATACATCAATGCCTCAGGCACAGTGTCTTTGCCAGATACGGTTCAATTAAAGTTTGAAAAACAGATAGAGCTCGCCCCTGATTTTCAAGTAAAATTAGGTTCTCATTTTATAACCAGTCAATCTAGTTGTTATCCTTAAGAGCTTTAAGCTACCAGTTTAGAAGATTTCTGCAATGAATTTTATTGGCTCATGAAAAGTAATAATAAATACCTAAGCCAATATTATAAGCTCACTTCTTGTTTGTGATCTTGCATAAAAAAACCCTTATGCAATGCATAAGGGTTGATATATTATAACAAAGGTTTATTATTTCAAAACCAAATTAACTTTCAATTCAAACTCATCGTAAATCGCTTTATCACCCAAGTCATCAAAAAATGACCCCGAACCATATTTAATATCAAAATCTGTACGATTAATTTTAATAGAGGCAATTGCAGATTTTAGATCAGGAGTAATTGCTGCATCAAAAGCAACAGGCTTGGTGATTCCTTTGATAGTCATATCACCCATCAAAGTAAATACGCCTGGCTGATCTCCAGAGGCTGTTGCTTCTGTAATGATGAATTCAGCTGTTGGATATTTTGCTACAGCAAAAAAATCGTCTGAAGAAAGATGACCATCTAATTTAGCGGCACCACCACCACTCAAATCAGTGCACTTGATGGTTGTCATATCCATCACAAAAGTACCAGCAGTTAAAAATCCTTCTTCAAATGACAAGACTCCAGTCTTGACTTTTATGGTTCCTTCGTGAGATTTGGTAATCTTACTTCCAACCCAAACAACAGAGCTTGCATTCGTATCAACCTGAACGTTAACCGTTTTAATTGGATTGATAAAAGACATAAATAATAAGGCTACTCCTAGGGCAAGAAAACTTGGTAAAATCTTTTTCATTTTGTTTATTTATAATTTTACCTCAAGGTCTCAATAATTCAACTAAGCCTAAAGTATTGAAGGACATTTTAGATATATTTAACAAAGTCAATTTTAACATATTAAAAATTAAAAATTCGTTTTCTATTTTTAATTGATTTACATTTAAGTTTCGAAACTATGAAGAATGTGGATACTACTAAAATGAAATGGTCAAAACCAAGTATGTTTTTTTTGTCTAATTCCATCAACACAGGTGCCAACTCTATGGCGAATGCAGAAATGATGGGCACTTGTTATATCAATGTGGATACTACAGGATCTAATGTTGGAACTTGTTTAATAAGCTTTACTCCAACTGATATGAATACTATGGCTGCTGGGCCTATTATGTCTTGTGCGAATACCGTAATACTAGAATCAAGTGCTTTTGCATGTAGTTAGGATTAATTCACTATTATTATAAATATTGTCTAAGTTTAGTCTATTAACAAATGTTTGTTATTAGTGTTATTTATTAACGAATTAGTATTTTTCAGATAATAAATTTTGTCTATGAAAAATCTAATATTTTTCTTTGCCTTATTTACAATTAGTTTGCGTTCTTATGCGCACAGATCTTGGCATGCATGGGCAGTTGTTGACTTCGGCGGCATGTCCATCGGGTATAAAGGATTGGTATATGCGTCAGAAACTCAGCAAACTACAAAGTTGACTTGTTTGAAAATCCAAAAATTTTAGTTGATATGCACAAAGAGTTTGATGAACGAAAGGGGATCAAGAGTATAAAGCCATTCTACTGGAGGGACCTGCAGCTATTCCTGAATTAATAAGTGGAAGAGAATGGAATTATATGCCAAGTTGATTTTTTTAAAGTAAACTGTTTATTCCTTGGAGCAAGAAATTGTTATTGTATCTGGTTTGCAAAGAAGTGGTACATCTTTGGTTATGCAAATGTTGGAAAATGCTGGACTTACTATTATCAAAGATCCAAATGATGTTAAAGATATTTCAAATCCAAATGGATATTACAGCTCGGAAAAAATCGTATCATATTTAATACAAAAAGAATCAAACCCAACAAAGGAATTTTGTTCAGACCTAGCTGGAAAATGTATAAAAATTCATGCGGCCAAACTTTTAAGATTACCCAATATTCCCTTAAAAATAAAACTAATATTTATTGAACGAAGTTACAATGAAATATGGGAGTCTCTATTGAAGTCTAAAAATCTGGACGCAGAATTCATTTTTTTCTCAATTCGGCAAAAAGAACAATTTATTCAAATTGTAGAACAAGTTGGAAAGTGGTCAAAGCTCAATAAAGTTGAGACTTTGTATTTACGACATGACCAATTACTACTAAAGGCTTTAACGGAAGTGCGGAAAATTAATGAATTCTTTAGCTTTCAGTTAGATGAAAAATTACTTCTGGGTCCTATTGACCAAAAATTATACAGATCTAAGGCTACTAAAAATTTTTTAGTCACAGATAGATCCCCAAATGAGTTGGCTGCATATATTAATAAGCTCGTTCATAATAAAATCTATTGCGAAATTGGAATAGGCGAGGGACATTTATTAAATCTTGTAAAAGGTACTAAAAGGAAATTTGGTATCGAGAAAACTTCATATGGAGTTAAAAGATGTTTAACATTGTATCCTAATCTAAAACTTTATCATAATGATTTTTTTAAAATCAGCAAGCAAGTAACTTTTGATATTTGTTTTCTTTGGATAACTATGCCTGTTGCAGGTAAAATAGTAAATGAAGTTTTAGCACAAGATGAGAATCGTACCGTGATAATGGGGATAAATTATTTTTATCATTTGCATCATAGCGACAATAAAAGACGAGCTTATATTGACGCTTATCCTAGCTCAATTGATGCAAAAAATTGGAATGAAATGATTAATCTTTTTTTAAAATCTCTTGAATTAAAAGGTTTTACATGTAAAATTAATCAAATTAGATCTGCATCAAATGAAATATTCAGTGTTGCTTTAATTCAAAAATCTTAGGAAGTAATTTTCATTAACAAAAGTGAATAAAAAAATTACATGGGTTCAATTTATGGAGCGGTATTAGAAGAAGGGAAAAAAGCAAATCCACAAATCGCAAAGAATCTATCAGAATTGAGCTCATGGTGGAATCCGCATTCTGCATATGATTATGTAAATCAAAATGTAATTCTAGGGCAACAGAATTTACATTCCCACGCACAGGTTTTATTAGAGAAGTCTGAAATTTTTAAGCATCCTTCAAATTATAAAATCATATCTGATGCTAGAATTGATAATCGGGCGGATCTCATTAGAGAATTACAATTAAACCGGTCAGCTTCTAATAGTAAAATAATTCTTGAATTATATCTAAAGTATGGGGAAGGAGCTCCTTCAAAACTTGTTGGTGCTTTTAGTTTTGCTATTTGGTCACCTGTTCGAAAAACATTGTTTTGTGCTAGGGATCAAATCGGGGTAAAACCTTTGAATTACTATTGGGGCAATGGTGTATTGATTTTTGCCACACAAAAAAAGTGTATTCTCACTTTTGATAAAGTTGATAAATCTCCTGATTGGAGAAATATCTTTAATAATATTTCTGGAATGGGAATACCTCCAAATAGTACATCATATTTACATATCAAAAGCCTGCCTCCTGCTCATTATATGTTGTATGAAAATGGAGTGTTGAAAATCAAAGAATATTGGTCCTTAGATATTTCTAAACGAACCACCTATAAAAAAGATCAAGATTATGTTAACCAATTTAAGGAGCTTTTTAAACAAGCAATTTCGGATCGAATGGATTCGACTGGAAAGATAGGAACACATCTCAGTGGAGGATTGGATTCTTCAGGAATTTCTGCTTTTGCTCACGAAATCGGGAAGAAAAATAATAATGAAGTTTTATTTTATTCATACAATGTAGAAGAGAAATATTTAAAAGGTCAAAAACAATTTCAGGAAAATGCCCTAGCTTATGATTTTATTAAATTTCATAATGCAAAGGATCAATTTATAAATGTTCATAAACATGTGCCAAGGTCTTATTCTGAAATGGTTGAACATGAAGCTCTCTTTTGTGATGCTTTGTCAAGGTCAAATAATGTCAATACTGAATATGAACTGCAGCATGCAGCTAAAGAGCATAATACAAATGTTATCTTATCTGGATTTCCTGGAGATGAGCTTGTGACATCATTTTGTCGCCCATATTATTTAGAATATTACTCTCAAGGAAAATGGTTAAAGTATTTTACAAAAAAAATGAAGTCAAGGCATAGTCGTAAAGAAAAAATGAATGCTTTTGCTGGAGCCTTACTTTCTTCAATAAGTTCAAATTTGGGAGTGAAAATTGGAACGTACTACAATGAAAAAAGAGTAGCTGATTCATTTTACATAGGAAATAGCCATTTCTTAAATAGGTCTTATTTCGATGAGCATAATGATTATAAAGAAATGCTGGAAGCAAAATATTACCCTATGGTTCATTATGGTTTTCCAACAAGTTTAAAGATTTACCAAAAAAATCACATTTGTCGTCCACATACTAGTAGACGAATGGAGTCAGAAAATCTTGTTGGCCTGAAATGGGGCCTAGAGTATAGATATCCTATGGCAGATATTAGAGTGCTTCAATATATGTTGAGTATTCCTATGGAGCAAAAGATATCGTCACAGCTTTCAAGAAGAATTTTTCGGCTAGCTACGAAAGGTTTAATACCTGAGAGTATTAGATTAAGAGATATAAAAACTGCAGGCTCTTTAAAACCAATGGTTCAAATTTATAAAAGAAACTTTGGGCGATCACCATGGGATCTTTGGCAAAAATTTGAACAGGCTAATTGTGCTCCTTTTTTAAACCCTACAGCCATAAAAATTCATTTAAAAAATAAGGAAAGGAGCCCAATGGGAGTTTATAATTTGATGGTACTTGGACAACTTGGATTTGAGAAAAAAATGAAATTTTAAATCAGTTTTTTGCAAAACTCAAACAGAAAATAGTGCCTTCTTTATCATTTGAACTGAATGAAATATTACCCTGATGATGTTCCATGATCTTTTTGCAAAGTGCCAAACCAATACCTGATCCTTCTGTATCATTAGTGCTTGACCCTCGTTCAAAAATATTAAAAATCTTCTCCTTGTATTTTTCATCTATGCCAATTCCATTATCCTTGATAAATATCTGTATTTGATCATTTTCTTCTGTACTATAGATCTCTATCTTAGGCTTATTTTCATTAAACTTGATGGCGTTGCTAATGATATTTTGAAAGAGCTGCACAAGTAAATCATTATTTCCTGTGATGTTTGGCAGCGTGTCACTAATTATTTCCGCACCTGTGGATTCAATTAACTCTGATAAATTAACTTGAACATCTTCGATAACATACTTCAAATCTAGGGTTCTCAAAACTGGCCTTTGATTTGCTAATCTGCTATACCTTAATAAGGTTTTTATTTGACTCTTAAGACGATGGGCTGAGTCTGTTATGATTCTAAAATATTCGATGGATTTATCTGAAAGATTATTTTCCTTTTTCTCAATTAAAGAGATAAAACCCAATATTGAATTTAAAGGTTGTTGCATATCATGAGAGATGATTCCTGCAAAATTTTCTAAATCTGTATTGGAGGACTTTAATTGCGAAATCAAATTTTTCAATTCATAAAATTGCTCTTCTACCTTTGCCTCTAATTTTGAATTCTGAGAAAGTAAATCCTTTTGGTAAAGTATGTTTTTATATTTCGTAGCTGCTATTGCTGCAATCGATTCAAGCAATTGTATATGCGCTTCAGTGTAATAATTTTTCTGACTGTGCTCTGAATCAATAATCCCGATTAACTCATCACCATAGAGCATCGGAATGGCCAATTCGGAATAACGCCTCACATCATCTACAATGTATCGATCATCTACAGAAGTGTCATTTACACAAATGTATTTTTTTTCTTGCGCTGCGGTTCCTACGATCCCACTGCCAAGTGGAATCTCGATAGGATTATTTATCTCATATTCTTTTGGGTTTTTTGGTCCAAAAGCTGCCCGCTGGATCAAAATGGATTTTTCTGGATCAAAACTGTAAACCACACAATCTTCTAAGTCGAATTGGGAAATGATTTCTTTAGCCAAAAACCAAAATAACTCGTCCGCAGTTTTGAAGTCAATGAGTTTGACTGCAAAGTTGTTAATAACCTCTAGATACTTCTTTTCTAAATTTTTGGAGCTCAATTTTCCCTTTTACACTTATTTCTAGAGTTATAATCAAATTGAAGCATTTTATGTTCCTCAAATAGCCAACAAAAATTCTTATGAATTTTGTTGGCTATTCTGAGAATACACGATCTTATTTATATCGGTACTTTAAAATGGACTTGTCTTCAAAGTCTGTAACCCAAACTTCATTGTCAACCGTAATGACATCTGAAGGCTTTTTAATTCCCTCAGTAATGATTTCATGTAACTGTCCGTCGTGTGCATAATTCAGCACTCTTCCATTTTCATAGTCTGTTACAAATACTCCATAGTCATCAACATATATTCCAGTTGATGCATCCATTTCTTCCAATTCACCTATGATAGCAATACTTTTTCCACTTCGATCAAATACCTGCACTCTGTTGTTGTAAGCATCCGCTACATATATTGAATTGTTGAATAGTTGGACATCAGTGGGGTAGTTCAATTGACCTACATGGCTGCCTTGTTCACCAATTCTATTAAGCTTTCCATTATATAAATGCAAAATAGAGTGATTGTAAAAATCCGCTATGGCTAATTCTGTCCCACTTATGCTCACACCTGCTGGTGCATCAAGCGTATCATTCAACTGAAGGATTCCATCTGAATCTCCTTCCAAAATTCTAATTTGATCCAAACCATATTCAGGTACAAAGACTCGACCTTGATCGTCTTCAATGTGCATAGGTCTGTCCAAGTCTTCAATTACTCGCAATTGTTCAAAAGCTTTGTTAAAAATAATGATGCGATTGTTTTCCGCATCAGAAACCCAAACTTCATCTTTGTTCATTGTAATGCCTATAGGATTTGCATCACCAAGGTCAATACGCTCAATAAAACTGAAATTGTCTTGCTTGCAAGATGAAAATATTACAAGACAAGAAATGATAATTAAATAGATTCTCATAAATACTTGATTTAAGTCTATAGCTTGTAAGCCTTATGATTTTTTTCTTTTATAAAGACAACAAGGTGGTAAAGATTTGTACTTTTCATCCGAAGCCTTGTATGTATCAGTATCATGACCTACTAAGGCCATTTTTTCACTGATATTGTCAGGCTTTATCAATGTCTCGTCGTACTTGACTGTTAAGACTTTTTTCTTTAAGTCGTATTCAGCGAATCCGACACCTTCCATGATTCGAGCTGATCTTTCAATTCTGGCTGTACACATTTTACACTTTCCATTGACATGAAAAGATGCTTCCGCATAACCACTCACATCAACTTCTTCAAATTCAATTTCGAAATTTTCTGAGACGACTTCTCCATTCGCACGTTCTATATTTATATTACGTGTGGTATATCCAGCCTCTTCTACTTTTGCATTGATCTCTTCTACACTTAAATTTCCATCAGCTGGAAAATTAAATTGGACCAAGCCTGTTTCCATATCCACAGTCATTTTTTTCATACCCTTTAGGTCTTTCATTTTCTTTTCTAGACCATAGGCGCAAAACGGACAGCCTAAGCCATCTACTTCTACTGTGATTTTATCTATTGACTTATCTTTCTGTGCAAGTAGTTCCGTGTTACAAAAAAGTAACAAAGAAAGACTGCTTATAATAATGATGAATTTTTTCATGATGTTAAATTTTAAAAAATGTATCGAGTCCCGATAAAGATGCTATTCCTTAATCGTTCTTCATAAGTTTGGTTAGAATATAATGGTACCTTAATCGCTGCTTCTAAAGTCAGCCTTCCTTTTGCATATTGGAGACCTTGGGCATAGGTAATAGCCGTATTGTCTGATTCTACACTTTTGTCCAAGCCATATTCAAAGTATAAATTAATTTGATTGACAGGATAAAGTGGTTTTAACAGAGGCAAACCAAATCCCAGTTTTGCCTTCATAGAATTTTCTAATTTATGACTTGCATGATATTGATATCCTAGTTCAGCTGAGATACCATGTTTGATTGTTTCATATCCTGCAACAATGGACGTGTATGTTGCCCAATCGCCATAGCTTAAATCCTCTAAACCATATTCTGGTCCAGTTGGAAAATTCTGAATCGTCTTCGCAACAATACGAAAAGTCTTTGCCGTCCAGTCTCTGCGAAAAAATTGATATTTTAAAAGCAATTGAATGTCTCCCAAAGATTTTCCTCCTTCGTTGCCATCGTTTTTATTGGGATCGTAATTTACATAAGGTACATGCAGCGCTACTAAGCTATTGCTAGTAGGCAAATAATGAATCATTAATGGAACCCTTGTATATAAACCATCACCTTGAGATCTAATCTCTGTAAGCGTCTTGACGATGACCGTTTTTGAACCCAGCATTATGGGTTTGTCAGCAGTAATTGGAGGACCTTGTGCTTTTACATTTGATCCAGCTCCTAGTACTAATAATAAAGTGGTATAAATAAATAAATTTTTCATTTTATATTTTTAAATGGAATAAAAAGATCCACACTCAAATCAAGTTTGATTTGAAATAAAATGAAATGCTATAATAAGAAAGATTGTGTCAACACACGATGTGCATTGGAGTGATTGGGGGGTTTATATAGATTGAAATTACTCTTGACATTGATGTGTTTAAACAATTCATGAACATTCCCATAAGCTAATACAGCAATTGGCTGTTCATACTCTGAAGAAACATAGCTTTGAAAATGGGAATAGTCAGCATCCATTTGGAAGAATACCGTCTCATTTTCGCAACAGGGCTTTTCAGCAGATTTTTCAGATGTGCATACACCTTTTTTACAAGGCTTTTTTTCTTTTGTATCGTGACAAGAAGGCATAGCTTCCATATCATGACAAGAAGGAGCCTCACCAAACCAAGACAAATTTTTCAAATCTCCTTGGCAATAATGTTCACTAGCAGTAAACCCAACGGATACTACTAATAACCATAGCGCCATGCTAATAGAGAAAACCTGATATGTCTTTTGCTTCAACATCAATTATTATAACACGAAATTACGTGCTTTTGTTCAATAAATGTTGTTAAAATAGATTTAAAATTTTACAAACTTTTATGACTGCCATCACAAAAACCAGGGTTTTTAGTCTTTTTGCAAGTACATAAATGAAAATCTTTTGTCTCACTTGCTTGAAAAACTAGAGGACTAAAGTCCGAGCCTTTATGAGATCCATCACAATAAGGTTGTTTTTCTGAGAGACCACAAGTACACCAAGCATAAGTGTTCCCTTCAATTAATGATACTTTTATTGGGGTGGTTCCCGCTATTTTAGGAAGATCCATATGATTATTTTATTTTAAGATATCAAAAATTATTCCCTAATTATGTCTGGAGGAAGTGATTATCACAAACTCATTAACATACCTGCTCCAAAGCTGATTACAAAAAGTAAAGTAGTTAAGGCCATTTGTTTTAGATAAGGGTCTAATTCGTGCGCTTGTTTTGTGTAAATCGCTGACGCATTGATTAATAAAAGAGGGACGATAATTAGAAAGAGCAATTGAATGCTGTGCTCAAAATTGAAGATCACATACAAAAGGGAGCAAAGAAAACCAAAAAGAAGTAATAGCCAATGATATATAATGGCTTTATCTCTGCCGATTCTCACAGGTATGCTACGTTTTCCCGCCTTTGTATCTGAAACGATGTCTCTGATATTATTGATGTTCAATACAGCGACAGCAAAAAGCCCACAAGTGGTGGCTGGTAGCAGAATTTGCCAATCAAGTATTTTAGTTTGCAGATAAAAACTACCCATAATGCCAATCCAACCAAAGAAGATCAAAACAAATAAATCACCCAATCCAGAATATCCATACGGTTTTGAACCCACTGTATAATTCAAAGATGCGACAATGGCAAATACACCTAGTATTAAAAATCCGACCAGTACTGATAGAGGCAACTGAGCAACATACAAAAGGGCTAGACCAGAAATTAAACATATGAATCCAGTTACGTATAAAGCCATCTTCATTTGTGATTTTGAAATGGCACCTGACTGGACCGTCCTGCTGGGCCCAACTCTCAAATGATTGTCTGCACCATGCACGCTATCCCCATAATCATTTGAAAAATTAGATAAAACTTGTAACGCTAAAATGGTGAAAGTGGTCAAAAAACAAATGAGGGGATCAAAATGTCCTTTATATAATGAAAGAAAACTTCCCAATGCAACACAGGCAATGCCCAAAGGAAGCGTTCTTAATCTGGCGGCTTTAATCCATGGGTGACTCATTGGAAAATATTTGTTAGTATTGAGACCAAATTACTTTAAAATTGTTTAGAATAAAACAGCTTATTTAATGTTTGACTTCAAATCTATTAAATACTCATTAAAATTTAATTTTCCTGGAGGTACCTCTAGAGGAGTCCTCCATACTAAAAGTAGCTGGTTTATAAAACTCACAGATGTAGAAAGTGGTAGATCAGGCATTGGAGAATGTTCTTATTTGGAAGGACTCAATCCTGAAAAACCCACGGATTACCCAGAGATATTTTCTTCTATAAATGTCAATCTAGATTTGGAGACACTGGATGAATGTCTCGTGCCTTATCCCTCTATTCGGTTTGGTGTAGAAATGGCTTTGAAAGATCTACAAAGTGGAGGAAATAAAATCTTATTTGAAAGTGCCTTTACAAACGGAATCAAAGACATTCCTATTAACGGCTTGATTTGGATGGGTGATCGAAATCAAATGTTTGACAGGATTAAGGAAAAAATGGATAGCGGATTTAGATGTTTGAAATTGAAAATTGGAGCCATTGATTTCAATGAAGAAATTTCTCTTCTTAAATACATAAGATCAAATTTTTCAAAATCAGAATTAGAAATTCGTGTAGATGCCAATGGAGCATTTCATGCAGATAAGGCTTTAGATAAATTGCAAAGATTATCGGCATTTCACATACATTCTATAGAGCAACCTATAGCAGTGAATCAATGGGATGAGATGGCAGTATTGTGTGAAAAGAGCCCGATACCCATTGCATTAGATGAAGAACTTATAGGTCGAAATAGTGAAGAAGAAAGAAGATCCTTGTTGGCGCACATACAAGCACAATATCTCATTTTGAAACCCAGCTTATTAGGTGGATTTAAGGCCTCTTCTTCTTGGATTGACCTAGCAGAAAAAAATAATAACAGATGGTGGGTCACTTCTGCTTTAGAATCAAATATCGGCTTAAATGCCATTGCGCAATGGGTAGCAAGTCTAGATACTTCCATTCCCCAAGGACTAGGCACAGGTCAAGTATTTAGTAATAATTTCACAGCTCCGCTACAAATTAAAAATGCTGCTTTGCATTACAATCAAGATCAAAGCTGGGATGTAAAAGCACTGGGCTTATGAAGTTGATTATCCAAAATAAGACTTATAACAAGGACGCGTATGTTAACTGGATACAAAATCAGCATCAAGATTCCATGCCTAATTGGATAAAAGAACACCTCGCATTTACAAAGGAATGGTTGAATGAGAAGGATCATATTAATGTGCATACTTCTGGTTCAACAGGCGATCCTAAATGGATGAGACATTCAAAAACATCGGTCATCAAAAGTGCCCAATTGACGATTGATTATTTTGGGCTCAAAGAAAATGATCGATTATTGTTATGTCTTCCCATAAGATTTATTGCAGGCAAATTGATGTTTGTTAGAGCAGAGCAAGCAAAGCTTACGCTGGAAATAATAGCTCCTACAAGTAATCCCTTTGAACACATAAATGATGATATTGATTTTATTGCAGTTACCCCTCATCAACTTTCATTGGGTTTAGCGAAGTGCCCGGAAAATGTTGATCGATGCAAAAAAATACTCATTGGAGGAGGTCCAATATCACAAAAATTGGCAGATCAAATAGCATCCTTAAATTCCTCTTGTTATCACAGTTATGGGATGACGGAAACCATTACGCATATTGCCATCAAAAACCTAAATGGTCCTAAAGCGTCAGATGCTTATCATGCTTTGCCAGGTGTAAGTTTTAAACTCGACAAAGAAGATGCATTGATCATTAAAGCTGCACATTTAGATGAAAGTGAAATTATCACTAACGATATTGTTAACTTATTATCAAGTACTTCATTCCAATGGCTAGGAAGAAGAGATCATGTGATTAATTCGGGTGGAATTAAGTTGCATCCTGAACAAATCGAGCAAAAAATTGCTTCAATTATTACGACTCCTTTTTTAATTGCCGCTGAAAAAAACGATACCTTTGGTGAACAGTTAATATTATTGTTGGAAGGCGAAGAAAAGCTGAAAATTGGATTAAGAGAACGCTTAGCAACACACTTAGGGAGTATAGAATTACCTAAAGCCATTTATACGGTGAAACAATTTTCTAGAACAGAAAATGGAAAAATTAAAAGAAAAGAAATTCTTCATCATTTTTTTAAAACAAAGCGAGATTAACGCTGTTATAATTTCAAAGCTTTAGGAATGGAGAGTGTTAACGATACAGAGATCAATTACCTCAACCAGGATCATCTATTTGCTATATATAGTATGCCTGGGCAAATTGATCATTTCGTAGTCATACAAGACGATAGTCTAAAATCTAACTATTCAGGGAATGGCTCATTTCTCATAGCTCCTTTTGATAACTCTTCTGATTCTCCTTTCGTAAAAATAACACCCACAAGACTGGTCAAAAATGGTCGTTTTCAAATTAATATTACTGAAGAGAACAAACTGAAATCCTTTACAAGGGATGAGTATCTTGATACAACGAATGAACTTATTCAGTTGATCAAAGATGCTGAGTTTGAAAAAGTCGTCATGTCTAGAATTAAATTTGTAGCCAATAGACATGAAGATCTTTATGAGTTGTTTTTGAAGCTGAAACTTACCTATCCTAATGCATTTATATACTTATTTAATATTCCTAATTATGGATGTTGGATGGGAGCAAGCCCTGAACTTTTAATGCAGGTAAATGGTACTTGTAAAACTGTAGCTCTTGCTGGTACAAAACCCATTGATGATGAAGGAAGGAATCAGACAGGTTGGGCTTCCAAAGAAAGAGATGAGCAGGCGATCATAGAAAGGTATATTGAGAAAAATTTATTAGTGCAAAAATATCCTTTTAGAAAAAAAGGACCCTTTACCGTAAAAGCAGGGAATGTCATGCATTTAAAATCTGAATATTATTTTCAGACAGAAGATGATGTTGACTATCTGGCAAAAATATTTCACCCGACTCCTGCTATCTGTGGCACGCCTACAGAAAAAGCTATGGAGTTTATTCGTCACATAGAACTTCATGATAGAGACTATTATACAGGTTATTTAGGTCCTGTTGGTATTCATGATGAAAGGTCCCTTTTCGTAAATCTGAGATGCATGCAAGTCTTTGAGAACGAAATGGCATTGTATGTAGGAGGAGGAATTACCAAAGATTCCATTGCGAATAATGAATGGGATGAAACTGAACTTAAAGCGAGAACACTTCTAGCTGTTCTTGAAAATACTTACATTCATGCCGATGGTATCGGATAAAGAATTTGTTTGTAGACTTGTTCAACTCTTTAAATTAAAAGGAGTAAAGCATATCGTCTTTTCTCCAGGTTCCAGAAATGCTCCACTTATCATTTCGTTTAACGGAGATCCATTCTTCAAGTGCATTGTAGTTCCTGATGAAAGGTCTGCAGGATTTTTTGCATTAGGGATGGCACAATTTTTACAAGAGCCTGTTGCAGTTTGTTGTACCTCTGGAACTGCACCTTTAAATTATGCTCCTAGTCTTGCAGAGGCCTATTACCAAAAAGTGCCGCTAATTGCTTTGACAGCAGACAGACCCAAAGAATGGATTGATCAAGGAGCTGGGCAATCAATGAGACAAGAGAACATTTTTCAGAATTATATAAAATTTAGTGCTCAATTAATCGGTGAAACCAATGATCCTGATCTATTATGGTATAATGATAGATTAATATCTGAGGCCATAGATAAATCAATGTTACCCGCCATGGGCCCTGTTCATATCAATGTGCCCTTAAGAGAGCCTCTTTACGGGAAAGCTGAAAGTCATCAATTTCAAGTTCCAAAGCCTATTCAATTTCATCAGCCAAAAAGCACTTTGGCTGAGAGCAGTATCGATAGTCTTCAAGATGATTGGAAGACCCACACAAAGAAATTACTCATCCTAGGGCAATCCAAAAAGAATAAAGTAAGAACAGATCTCATCGATAAGCTCATTGCACGAAATGATGTTTTAGTGATTGCAGAAAATATTGCTAATTGTAATGCCATTTCATTAGCAAAAATAATGGCAGCTGCAGCAGCTAATGTTGAAGACTTCGTTCCAGATCTTTTAATTACAACGGGCAATGCTATCGTAAATAAGACGGTAAAAAAAATCTTAGCTAATGCAAAATTACAATCGCATTGGCACATTGATCCTGCGGGAGCCTATAAAGATGTGTTCCAGTCCTTAAGTGATATCCTTCCTATTGCAGAATTAGAATTTCTCCAAATGTTAAGCAAATGGGATCTTGCAGAAGGAACAGCTTACAAAAAAATGGGAAATCAATTAATTGATGGAGCTCATCTTAAGCATGATCAGTTTATGAAAGAATTAGCTTGGTCAGATTTAAAAGTCTTTGATTTGATCATGAGCCAATTGCCTGAAAATTCTGCGCTGCATTTATCTAATAGTTCTCCAATTAGATATGCGCAATTTTTCCCTTTGAATGAAACTATTGAAGTATGCTCGAATAGAGGTGTATCTGGCATAGATGGTTGTAGTTCTACAGCTGTTGGTTATGCACATGCTTCCAATATCCCAACATGTTTAATCACTGGAGATGTTGCATTTTTTTATGATTCTAATGCTTTTTGGAATGAGTATATTCATCCAAAGCTTAAG
>CALGNN010000065.1 GCA_937961455.1 uncultured Saprospiraceae bacterium | reverse complement strand
ACTCTGAAAGAAGTTTTCATTATCAATTTCATAGTGCTGTTAATGACTTCAACAAAGATCAACTGATGACAAAGATTGAAAATATTCTGAGACAAGGCCACAATAATCTAAAAGAATGTAAATATTTGATCATTTCATTTGGTACATCCATTGTATACCAATTAAATGCTAATGAAGAAATAGTGGCTAATTGTCATAAAATGGATGCGAAACTTTTTAATAAAAAAAGCTTGCATTTAGAAAGTCTGTCCAAAATTTGGAAGTCATGCATCGAAAAACTTAAATCATACAATCCAAATATTCAAATCATACTAACTGTAAGCCCAATCAGACATGCAAAAAATGGATTTCGACAAAATAATTTGAGTAAAGCGGTACTCTTACTTTTAACGGAGCACCTTAGTAAAGAATTTGATCATGTAAGCTATTTTCCTTCTTACGAATTATTGATGGATGAGCTAAGAGATTATCGTTTTTATACACAGGATATGTTGCATCCTAATGAGACTGCAATACAATACATTGCTAACAGTTTTAGCTCTTGTTATTTTGATGAGGCTACGATCAAGCTCAATGAACAAATTGTCAAAATTCAAAAAAGCATCAATCACAAATCCCATTTCGCTGACACCACGAATTATAAAAATCACTTACAAAAGGTCTTGAATCAAATAAGTGATTTACAAAAAAGAAATCCTACTATAGATTTTTCTAATGAGGTGAAAATTATCGAAGACCGATTGACTATATGACGCGACTTAGTTTGGTGTGTTCATTGATGCTAATTGCGTGAGCATCTTCTTGAGTCAATAAATTCACACCTGGGGCTTTACCTATTTCGAATGAGCCCAATTGTTTTTCAAATCCTAAAGCTCTAGCTCCATTAATAGTGGCCCATTCTAAGACCGTTTCAAAATTTAGATAAGCCTTATATTTTAAAATAGCTTTCATTTCATCAAGCACAGAAAGCGTCCAGTTAGACATAATACTATCCGTTCCAATAGTCATGGTGGCACCCGCGTCCAGAAAACTTTGATAATCTGGCAAGCGATTTTCAATGTATAAATTTGCATTGGCACAGCTTGCCCAAAATACTTCTTGACCCCAATCAATGGCTGCCTGAATATCTTCTCTACTTGATTGCGTATTATGCACAAACAAAGTTTTTTTGCTCGAATCTAAATGCTGTAGTGCAAAGTGAATGGAATTTTTGCCGATGGGTTTGAAGCCTTCCAAATTTACACCAAAGGAGGTAAACAATGTTTTGAATGCGCCTGTTCCAAACTTGACGTATTCATTTTCTGCTAAAGATTCCTGATTGTGAATGCTTACTGTTATCTCATTTGCCTTATTCTTTGCATTGATCAATTCATAGAGCTTAGGCGATACGGAATAAGGAGCATGCGGAACAGCACTTATCTTATGTTTTGAATGAGTTGCAAATTTATTATAAGCTTCATCGTACTGTTTAAATGTTTGATCAGCTTGAGCTTCATCCATCATATCAAACATCTCTAAAAAAGTATGATAATAGAGATTGCCTTTCGCTTTTTGAGTAGCCGTATCTGAGGTGTTAGAAATATCGCCGACTGCTACAATTCCATTTTCGATCATGTGATTTTCATAATCTTCTATCGCTTTCAAAATGACTGATGAATCATGATCACGATTTTGTACAACCTTTGTAATAAAAGATATCAGGCCTGTACCACTCGGTGCAATCCCTTTTAGATGAGAGAGTTCAAGATGGCAATGGGTATTTACAAAACCAGGAACCAACATGCCATCTAATTGCTCAACATCAGGTGGACGATTTGCTTCTGTTAAAATATCTTGGATGGTTCCTTGGTCATCACATATGAGGGTCCCTTTCTTGATAGGACTTGAATTGATCGGCAATATCCAATTAGCTGAAATTTTTCTCATTATGCTTCTAGTGATTTAATAAATAAACCATCTTCAATTCTTGGTAAGATAAAGGTAGATTTAGGAGGTAGGGTTTCGAAATTATCTGAAACTGTTTTCCATTCAGTTTCAGCGACAGGGTAAATTAA
This sequence comes from uncultured Saprospiraceae bacterium, assembly GCA_937961455.1. Lineage (GTDB taxonomy): Bacteria > Bacteroidota > Bacteroidia > Chitinophagales > Saprospiraceae > CALGNN01. Next base: position 31,050 of record CALGNN010000065.1, on the reverse strand, counting down.
AAAAACCACTGCAGGAAATTTCTTTTCAATTTTCTTTTTATAAAACCTCAAATCATTGTAGGATGGTATAAAGTTGATTTTAGACTCTTTGTCAAGCTCTGACATCCCCAATAAGTTTGAAAAGACATGCTTGTCCAATAATGAGGCATCAAACAAAATATCATCAGCTTCATTTGATAAAACTTCTTCCTTCCATTTTAATTGAAAATTACGATCCTTTAAAATCATTGTGATTTCAAACTTATTGGTATATAATCGATCATCGGTTTTTTCAACTACGTGAAAATAGCTATCAAGTGATTTTATGAAATTTTCTTCATCCCAGTCTGTTGGCAATTTCAACAATCTATTAAAGGGATGAATTTCTACATCTCCAAAATCCATTACAACACATGGGATTCTTGTATAGGTATCTTTTAAGGCACTATTTTTATATAAATCTGCAAAACCAGCAAAACGATGGTGCCCATCAGCAATGTAAAATTTATCAGGATGTTCCTTTATTGTATTTTGCAAATTTGCCATTTCTTCTTTATCTGAAATTTGCCAAACGGAATGGGTAGAATGATCGGCAGTGTTCTGAATTTCAAGTAAGGTTTCATGGTTCATCAAATAATCATTTACATATCTGCTTAGACCAGGATTGACTTCACATATAATCAATGGAGGTTTCATAATCACTCCTTCCCTCTCGATATACTTTTTTGATTTTTCCTTTTTCTCTGCAAGTGTCTTTTCATGCTTCAGCACTTTAGCATCGATATAGTCTTGAATATCTATAGATGCAACAAGTGATATAAAGGATCTATTTTCAAAAGCAATTTTATAAATAAAATAGGATGGCACCGTTTCTTCAGTGAAAAAGGATTGATCTTTAAATGACCCATACTTTTTTTTAACCTGATCAAAATAACCAGCTAGATCAACAATATTCTTGACACTAGGCAGCGTAGCCTTAAATGGATGTAAGAGCATAAATTAAAACTAAACGAAAGTAAGGGACAAAAATAGAATTCCTAACGAATCATTTTGAAAAAAATGTTAGAAATCCAATTTGATTCAGTTTCGAGGAGGGTTGTCAAAGCGGTATCTGCTTTTACAGAAAAAGTACGAATGTCTTGTAACACATTGCAAAATTCTTCAGATTGATTGCAATCAGACCTTACATGGCTCAGTTCATTGACCATTTTCAATAATGGATCTAGTTCTTTCTTTCGTCTTTGTAGAATAATTTGCTTAAAAACGATAAACATATCTTTTTCCGCTCTGAAGTATTCTTTACGCTTGCCTTTGATGTGTTCTTTGTATAATAATCCCCAATCAATAAGGGCTCTGATATTCATATTAGCATTCCCTCTTGAAATGTCTAATTCTTCCATGATATCTTCGGCACATAAGGGTTCTGGACAAACTAAAAGTAGCGCATGGATTTGAGCCATGGTTCTATTGATACCCCATTGAGTACCTAATTTTCCCCATTCTTCAATAAATTTTAATTTGCCACTTTCTATTTCCATTAAAGACCTTGCGTTAGTTTTGGATGCAATAATAATAGAATAAGCTAGCTAATTGTTTAAGCCAGATTTAATTAATTTTTGTAAAAAGGCATTTTACACACTTCTGCCTCTAAAGTTTTTCTTCCAGTATCAACCAATATTTTTGTTCCCTCATCTAAATATGCAACATCAATATATGCCATTCCAATTGGTATTTCAAGTGAGGGTGACAAGGTACCAGAAGTAACGACACCTATATTTTCTCCTTCGATATTCTTAATTTCATAACCTTGCCTAGGTACTCTCCGATCATGCACTTTAAACCCTGCAAGTTTACGATCTACGCCTTTATTCTTTTGAACCTTATAGAGTGCACGATCAATCAATGTCTTTTTATATGTTTTGGTGATCCAAGACAATCCAGCTTCTATAGGTGAGGTTTTGTCTGTTATATCATTCCCATAAAGACAATAACCCATTTCAAGCCTCAAAGTATCCCTGGCACCTAATCCTGTTGGAATCAAACCATCACTTGCACCGGCTTCCAAGATCTCATCCCATAATTCGTCAACTTGTGAATTGCTGCAATAAATTTCGAATCCACCAGATCCTGTATAACCTGTATTAGAAATAATCACATTCTCTGATTTGCCAACATCTCCTTTTGTAAAGTGGTAAAATGGAATATCATTCAAATCTGTTTTTGTCAAACGCTGCAAAATACCCTTAGCCTTTGGCCCTTGAATTGCAAGCAAAGACATGTTGTCAGATAAATCTACAATGGTCACAGCACGCTTATTATGTTGATTAACCCAGTTCCAATCCTTTTCGATATTGCCTGCATTTACGACTAGCATATAAACAGGAACTCCATCTTCTTCTGGCATTCGATATACCAATAAATCGTCAACGATTCCTCCTTCTCCATTTGGAAAGCAAGAATATTGTGCTTGGCCAATAGCTAATTTTGAAGCATCATTAGAGCAAATTTTCTGTATGAGATCCAAGGCCCCAATTCCTTTCAAATGAAATTCTCCCATGTGTGAAACATCAAATATCCCCGCATGATTTCTTACGGCTAAATGCTCCTCTTTTATCGAACTGTAATAAACAGGCATATTAAATCCTGCAAAATCCACCATTTTAGCACCTAAGGCTTCATGTCTTGATTTTAAAAATGTTTCCTTCATCTATTCTGCTATATTTATTGAATTTATTTTATCTCCAATTTCTAATGCGTGGACTACATCCATCCCTTCAAGTACCTTACCAAACAAAGTATATCTTCCATCTAAATGAGGAGTTGGAGAATGTGTTATAAACCACTGTGTTGATTCTGTATGCAATCCAGCGGAAGCCATTCCAATATACCCCTCATCGTCATAATAAGAAGTATTCAACTCTGACCTTATAGAATAATCTAAAGAGCCATAACCATCTCCTCTCGAACAACCTGCCTGTACAACAAAGTTAGGCACTACTCTATGAAACACTTTATCATCATAGTATTTATCTCTCGCAAGACTGACAAAATTTACAACTGAACCAGGAGCGTGTTCTTTAAATAATTTGACTTTAATAATTCCCTTGTCCGTATTAATCGAAGCTATTGGCTCATCTCCCAATTGATCGAATAAATCCCAATCTATTGGATGATTAAATTTAGGTGTGTGCATATCCACTGCAGCATCTGGATTGTGTAATTTGATTGCTTTTACAATTTCATTATACGTCTCTACATCCTTTGGCAATTGAAGTTTTTCTAATGCTGTATTTAAGAATGAGGATTCTTTAATTAAACCTTTAAAATAATTCTCTTCGTCAGAAAACAGTGTTGCGACAATTGCCTGTGCCCCAACATCTGAAGAAGCCATCATCTGCTTTAAATAATTATACATTCGGTTTTTTAAATTGGCATAGGAACTCCTGGTCATGGTTTTTGGAATTGCAGGATTTTTGAGCATTTGTCCTATAGCTTCAGCCGCAGAAGATTTTAAAACTAGATGTTCACTCTTGAATGCTTCATTGAAAATAAAATTCAAGTTGTCAGGACTTTCCGACATCGCATTTAGAATTTCCTTCTTTATGTAGTTCGAGGGTTCGGTCTTAAATAATGTTTTAAGTTCCTTATTGATATTGGTTTTTGTGATGGCGTAAAAGTCAGGCAAAAATTTATTAGCAGCTTTATACAATTTATACTTTACAGATTTTGGATAAGATTCTTTCGACCAAGATCTATAAGCTAAAGCCCCATTGAGATTTCCCTTATTGATAAAATAGTCAGCTGCCGTATTAGCGACTTGAACGTTGGGATCTTTAAGATGCTCCTTTACAGCGGTATTTACATCTTTATAATTAAAATTAGAAAATGCTCGAATGATGTTATTTCTTACCCGATAGTCTTCTTCGGACTTAAGCATATTGATAAGATAATCTGCAGCACTTTTAGATTTAGATTTACCCATAGCGATCACCAAAGCCATTCGAATATTTGGATTGTTTTCATTATCTAATGTAGCCTTGATTAAATCTAAGTGTGGATTGACATTGATGTCTTTAGCTCTTAATAAGTAGTTTGCAGCAATCACTCTTACATCTGTTGGGTAATCTGGATTGGCCGCATAACTTGCCATGAGTTGGGTACCTTCAGGAACCGTCAATCCTCTAAGCGCAAATCGGTAAATTCCTCTAGCTCTTCCAAGAACTGCTGCAACATCGTTTTTGGTATAGCCATCTGTCGCAGTTGCCAAAAATTGAAGTATGGATTTATCTGCAGTCTTCCCTACAGCTTCCAATATTTGTGCATTTGATTCCTGTCTTCCTACTGGATCATAATATTCTATACCTTGGATTAAAGCATTTTGATTTTCAGGATCTCCTATTTGTCCTAGAGCATATGCGACAGCTGATCTAATTTCCGTCAGGGTATCTTTTAGATAAGGAGCTAATGCCTTGGAAGCTTCCTTCGATTGGAATGAAGCAAAAGCCTTTGCTGCAGCATAACGAAGATTGACATCTTCGCTTTGTAAATAGTACAAAAGGCTGTCTAGATTTTGTTGTTCTTGAAGATTGAAAACTTTTTTTAAGGAAGCATTCTTTAGACTATAATCCAATTCTTGGATTTGTGATTCTTCAGCTTCATTTAGTTCACAGCCCAAAAAACTTATTCCCGAAACCAAAAAGATTACGATCCAGAGTAATTGGAAATTTCTTAAGAATGCGCTCATGTTAATAGCCAAAGTTTTTAATTAAAATGCAATGTAAAAAGTATTCTGTACTATTTATCCGACAAAGCAAGCTCAATATGTCCTAAATGATGTTTGCAATGCCAAGAATATAATGCAGTCAAATAAGACAAGCTCAGCTCCTTTTCAAATTCAGGGTGAACAAATTTCAAAGCAAATTCATCTTCAGTCATATGAGTCAACATATGGGTCCATTTTAAATGCAAGTTTTCCAAAAATGCTACAGACCACTCAATAGGTTCTTCCTTCATTTCTTTCCGCTTCACCCATGCATCCTGATTATAATTTTTAATGGTGGGTTTATCTTCTGTTAGTGCAAGTTTGAATCTGGTAAAAGCATTTAAATGGCTATCCGCACAATGCTGTATCACCTGTCGCACATTCCAACCACCTTCTCTATATACTTTTAGGTAATCATTTTGATGCATTGATTCCACCTTCTCCCTAATCGCGATGGGGAAGTTTTGAATATCAAGGATGCTATCTTCTATAAAACTTGAAGTGAAGACTTCGGGTGGTGAAAATTTGCCTATAGGATATCTTAAGTCCTCCAATGTTGTGATGGTGTTTTGCTTTAATCTGATGAATTTAATTTCAACTATTCAAATATAATAGCTTCATTAATTCAACAAGTTGTTATTATTAACTAAATTTCCAATATAAATAAAATACAATGTATAATATCCTAAAACATGCACATTCTGGATTAAGATGGTTAGTCTTATTATTTTTAGTCTTGGCAATTGTTCACGCTTTTACAAATTGGAGATCAGATAAATCTTCTAGTTCTAAAATGCCTCTTATTGCCATGAGTATTGTTCACCTTCAATTTGTCTTGGGTTTGATTCTATACTTTATAAGTCCCTTGGTACAATTTTCAGAAGGCTGGATGAAAGATAGCGTCTCAAGGTTTTATGGAATGGAACATATTCTTATGATGGTCATAGCTGTTATACTAATATCTGTCGGATATTCTACTTCCAAGAAGCGCACGGGTGCTGCGAAATTCAAAAGAATATTTTGGACCTATCTTATAGGATTAATTATCATACTTGCTTCCATACCATGGCCCTTCAGGGGACTTGGAGGAAATTGGTTTTAATCCTTACTAAAAGTCTTCATCGAATTCTTCTTCAAACTCTTCTTCTTCGATAAATTCATCTTCGAGGATGATGCCGTTTGTATCTTTTCTTACAGGACCTACTTGATTGTATCTTTGATATAAATCGCAGTCTATTACAATTCCTAAATCCCCTTCCGGAGTTGGGAATTCTAGGGTTTTATCAAAATCCACTTCTTTATTATTTTGAATTTTTTTGATAAATTCTCTGAAGAATGGTTTTGCCATTACTGAACCCTGACCATCACGCAGTGTAAGAAAGCGGATCCAAGGATCTTCTCCTCCTACCCAAGTACCCACCACTAAAGATGGTGTTACACCCATAAACCAACCATCAACATAATTATTAGTTGTACCAGTTTTACCTCCTACCTCAGTTTCAATCCCTCCAAGATTTGTTCCTGCATATTTCAACATGTCAAGCATCACATAATTAGCTTTTGGCGGCAAAGCAGATTGAGATTCTGGTACAGCTTTATAAATTACACGTCCATCACTATCCTCAATTTGAGAAACAAAGATTGGTGTATTATATAAACCATTATTTGCAAAGGTGGTATAAGCTCCAGTCATTTCGAAAACAGATAGATCCGCACTTCCTAGGCAAATAGATGGGGCGTTGGGTACTCTAAACTCTCCATCAGATCTTACCGTACTCGAATCAATACCCATATTATGAACCAATCCTCTTACGAGATTTGCATTTCCTAACTGCGACATAAGAAAAACCGAAACCGTATTTTTTGATTTTTGCAATCCTTCATATAAGGTAAATACCTCACCACTATACTCATCATCGGAATTCCTTGGTGTCCAAGGTTCTAAGAGTCCAAAACTACCATCCCCTGGTGCTATGGTATAGGATTTATCCACTACAGGAAAGCATGGTGAAATAGCTTGAAGTGCAATTGCTGTTGCATATACAAAAGGCTTAAAAGTCGACCCTACTTGTCTACTAGAATTGATATGATCAAATTTGAAATATTTGTGATTGACTCCTCCTACCCATGTTTTAATATAGCCAGTACCTGGCTCAATAGCTAGGATTCCTGTTTGCATAATTTGACGATGATATTTAATGGAGTCTAAAGGAGTCATTTCTCTTTCTTCTTCTCCTTGCTCATTGTAAGCAAAGACTTTCATTTTCCTTTTAGTTTTAAAGCTTTTGTCTACAGCCGTAATCATGTCTTTGTAGACGGTCTTTAGGTTAGACCATTCTTCACCCTCCAATATTTTTTTATACACTGCAGAGCGCTTACTTGTAATATATCTTTTAGCGACCATTCTGGACAAGGCTCCTTTAGACTTTTCCTCTTCAAGCATTCGTCTCATGTCTCTTACAGAAACTAAGAAGTCATACTTCTGCTTCATGGTCTTGTTGATCTCTGTAAAATGTTTAGCCTCTATACTTTTATATCGATCTGAGCTTTTTATGAGATTGTCTAAAGCATTCATTCGAATACTTCTCTGTCCAGAGTCTGCATCATAGGTCCAAGGATCTTTATTTTTCCAAACCTTCCAATATTGATCTTGAATCCTTTCCATGTGTTCACTCATGGTTTCCTCTGCAATCTTTTGCATTTTAAGATCTATGGTCGTATAGATTTTTAGTCCATCCCTATATATATTATAACTGCTTCCATCTCCTTTGGCATATTCTTTTCTTGCTAATAATTTCTTCAACCATTTGGTAAGCTCCATTCTGAAATATGGTGCTGGCCCATCCACATGTGAAGTGACTTTGAAATTGGACATATCAAGTGGTAGTACTTTAAGTGAGTCATAAACAGGACGTGTAATATGGCCTGCTTTCATCATCTGATTTAAAACAATCATTCTCCTATGAACAACTGTATCAGGTCTTCTAATCGGATTGAATAAAGAGGGATTATTTAGCATACCTACTAAAGTCGCAGCCTCTTCAATTGATAGATTTTTTTGAGATTTGTTGAAGTAGATTTCAGAAGCAGCCTTTATCCCATAAGCCCCATAATTGAAACTAAACTTATTGAGATACATCGCTATGATCTCTTTTTTCGTATATGCTTTTTCCAATTTGGCAGCAGTGATCCACTCCTTGAATTTCACTTTCACAAGCGTAAACAGTCGCTTCAATTTGTTTCCGGAAAGGTCTGGTCTATCAAATAACAATTTTGCTAATTGCTGTGATATTGTACTTCCTCCTCCTTTGTGATTAAAGCTCGCTACTCCATATACTACTCTACCTAAGGCTTCTAAATCAACTCCACTGTGCTGATAAAATCTTTCATCTTCAGTAGCTACCAAGGCATTTACAAGATGCGGTGACAATTCTTCAAAGTCTACTGGCACTCGATTTTCCACAAAATATCTTCCTAACTCTTCACCTTTATTAGCATAGACAATTGAAGCAAATTCAAAATCTGGATTTTCTAACTGCTCAAAATCTGGTAAATCAGAGGATGCAAGCAACATAAAACAAGCAATGATCGCAACTACGCCCAGTGCAGTTATGGTCCACAATAGTTTGGCAAAGTTCTTTTGTCGTTGCCTTGGGTTATTGTCTTGTTCTTTATTTTTCTTAGCCATTATATTTGATTTAAACTCCAGGCTTGAGCCTTATTAGAAAATAAGCTTTTCACTTTTGGCCAGGTACCTTGAAATAACTTTGAATGTCGATATGCATCAAGAGCCTCCACAGATTCCCATTGACTTATGGTGAATAAAATATTTTCAAACTTTTCATCCTGATATAATTCTACATCATAACAACCTTCACAATCTTTTATCCGGGATTGAACATCTGCAAAGATATTAATAAAATCTTTAATATGTTCAGACTTAAATTCCATTTTAACAATACGCTTAATCATAAGATGTCTAACTAAATTCTATTTGTACCAATTCGTCCATATTGAGACCAAGCAAGCCAGCTGCCTTTCCCATATTAATAGATATCTGTAAATAGTTATCTCTATTAAAATGACAAAGCACTTCTCCAATGGGAACATCAGAATAGTCTTTATGGATCATGGTAAGGGGATCGTCCCTCTTAAAATATATCTGGAAGTGTCTTTCTTTGCGTGCTTTATCAAAATCTTCCTTTGTAATATTGATGATGACATTGTCATATCTATCAATATGCACAATCGAGCCACGCATATAATCTGATCCTATAACGGGTTTAAGTTCTATTTTATGATGCAGATCATGCAACCATTCTCCAATACTTTCAAATTTTTTCTTGTTAGCTATTGCTTTAATTGCCAAAGCAATCGATTCGTAGCTTGCGGAATTAAATAAAGTATTGCTATTAATCTTGATGGCCTTTTCAATCTTTTCTCCAAATATCAATGAAAGCAATCCATTATTAGGTGCAATAAAATAATGACCTTCTTTTTCCAAGGCTAAAAAACACTGTTCGCCTTTTTTTTGATTGTTTACAGTGATGACATGAATGCTACCTTTTGGAAAATCTCTAAAGGAGTTTTTTATTAAGAAGGCTGCATGCAAAGTATCATGTGCTCGAGCATGGTGGCTAACATCAATGATCACAATTTCTTGGATCTGACTGAGGATTGCCCCTTTGAGTGAAGCAACAAAGTGATCTTTGATGCCAAAATCCGTCGTGAGTGTTACTATAGACATTTATTGAGAGTTCACAAAATAAAAATAACTTTGCGTCGATTTATATAACTTATAAACAAATATAAAACAGAAAGCATATTGAGTGAGATTGTATTAACCATTGACGGAATTGATCCATACCAATTATACGGAGAAAAAAATAGCAAGCTAAATCTACTTAGAGAAGCTTTTCCAGAAGTTTCAATAGTTTCTAGAGGAAATAAAATTAAGATTTCTGGGGATAAGAAGCATACGCAAAAGGTCAAATCCAAGTTTGAAACTATGGTAAGACTGCTCAAAGAGAATGAGGTTTTAGAAATTAACACCATCAAAGAATTACTTAATGGCACAAATCCATTTAAGAATCATTTAAGTTCAAATAAATCAAATAACACTACCATCATTTTTGGTAGGAATGCAAAACCTATTAAAGCAAAGACTCATAATCAACGTCGCTTAGTTGAGATGAGCGAAACAAAAGATATCATTTTTGCCATTGGCCCAGCTGGAACTGGTAAAACTTATACTGCCGTTGCTTTGGCAGTAAAAGCCTTGAAAAATAAATTGGTTAGAAAAATCATCTTAACCAGACCTGCTGTTGAAGCAGGTGAATCTTTAGGTTTTTTGCCTGGAGATCTAAAAGAAAAAATTGACCCTTACTTACGACCTTTGTACGATGCACTAGAAGATATGATCAAAGGTGATAAGTTAGATAAGTTTATGGCTGATCGTGTCATAGAAGTCGCTCCTTTAGCTTTCATGCGTGGAAGAACTCTTGACAATGCATTCATCATATTAGATGAAGCTCAGAATGCTACCAATAGACAAATTAAAATGTTTTTGACACGATTAGGGCCTTCTGCTAAAATTATCATGACTGGAGATTTATCCCAAATCGATTTACCTAGAAATCATCAAAGTGGTTTGCACCATTCATTAGATTTGATTGGAAATTTAGAGGGTGTTGGCAAGGTCTTTTTTGATGAGCATGATGTAGTCAGACATAGATTGGTAAAAGAAATCATCATCGCCTATTCAAAAGATAACGATCGCAGAAGAGGTTTTATCAAGTCTGAGGAAGAAGAATAATCCAATAGATTACTTGCCGAGACTCAATATTTTTATTTCAACGCGCTGATTTTTTTTCCTTCCTTCTTTAGTATCATTAGTAGCTATGGGATAACGTTTACCATATCCTACATAACTGATTCTATCTTTGCCAATTCCCTTGTCTATAATATAATCCGCAACCGCTTTTGCTCTAGCTTTAGAAAGTTTATCACAATAGCTGTCCGGAGGTACACCATTGGTGTGACCACCAACCTCTACTTTGATTGAGCTGTTTTCTTGTAGAAAAGTATATAGCTCATCTAGCGCAGGCAATGATTCAAAGTTGATGGAACTGGTATCGGCTCGAAAATATAAATTTTCGATTTTTATGGTTTGACCTTCAACAATGGTCTCTTTATCTAAGGCTTCAGTTATTTTCTCTTTTGGCTCTTCTTTTAAGACAGGTTTTTTTGGTTTTTCTTTTACTACAGGAATTTCAGCAACAACTTCTTCTTTTACTTCTTCTTTTACTTCTTCAACTTTTTCTGCAGGTTCTTTTACATCGGGTTTTTTCGGTTTAGGCTGAGGCTTTTCAGCGACTGCTATGGGTGCTTCTTTTTCCAAGGGCTTTGTAGCTTCCGTTAAATCAACGGGCTCATTACAAGGCACTTGCACAAAATCTGAGGCATCATCCACGAGGACATTACCATTATATGGAAACAAGATTGGCGTTTCGTAAAAGGCCTCAAAGGTGATGAATTGATGTGATTGGTTTGGTTCCATCTTAACTTCGTATTGCTTCCATTTAAGATTGGTAACTGGACCCAATTCTGCTAATAGTTCTGCTTTGCTGCAATTCACGTTTCCACCCCAAATTTTAAAAACTAATGGCGTTGTATAATCATCCATTAAGCCCGTTTTCTGACTTTGACTCTTATATATCGTTGACTTAGCAAGTTTTATACTAAATGCATAACAATTTCCTGCGACCAAATATTCAGATAATCTTTGAGATACACTTTCCCAAGAATCATTGTCTCTTGCAACCATACCTAAATAGGTACTGCCATCGGCTGGTGGAGAAAGCACTTCCCAGAATCCACCCGGGTGAGTATCCGGCGCTGATTCAGATGGGAAATTGATATTTCCACAATCAAACCATCTCATTGGAACAACAGATTGTGCGGCAAATCCTTCAAATGATGGATTTTTTAGGCTGATTCTCTGATCGTATTCTTGTGCATCGACAGACAATACTATTAGAAGGAGAGCTAGAAGAGTTAACTGCTTAAACATTAATTTTAATTATAGAATCCGAATTAATAACGATTTACTAACACTAATATGTTTAATATCAGTTAGATATTTTAATTTTTAAAATTTCTTTAACGCTTATTTAAAGGCGTTAAATCCAGTTACATCCATACCTGTTATCAATAAATGGATGTCATGTGTCCCTTCATAAGTCAAAACAGTTTCTAAATTCATCATGTGTCGCATGACTGGATACTCATTTGTAATACCCATTCCACCGTGAATTTGCCTAGCTTCTCTGGCGATATTTAGCGCCATATCCACATTATTTCTCTTTGCCATTGAGATCTGAGCAGGTGTTGCTTTTGAATCATTGGCAAGGCTTCCAAGTCGCCAAGCTAGCAATTGGGCTTTTGTGATCTCCGTAATCATCTCAGCCAATTTCTTTTGTGTCAATTGAAAAGCACCAATCGGTTTACCAAACTGTTCTCGTTCTTGTGAATATCTTAAAGCTGAGTCATAGCAATCTAAGGCAGCACCAATTGCACCCCAAGCAATGCCATATCTAGCTTTTGAGAGACAGGATAATGGACCTTTCAAACCTTTTATATCCGGAAATACATTTTCTTTTGGAACCTTTACATCTTCAAAAACCAATTCTCCAGTAATGGAAGCCCTTAAAGACCACTTTCCATGAATTTCAGGAGCTGAAAAGCCCGGCATATCTTTTTCAACTACCATTCCTCTTATCACACCTTCTTCATCTTTTGCCCAAACCACAGCAATATCTGCAAGTGGAGAATTTGTAATCCACATTTTAGAACCATTTAATAGATAGTGGTCACCCATATCTTTTATATTGGTGATCATACCAGATGGATTAGATCCATGGTCAGGTTCCGTTAAACCAAAGCACCCTATATATTCTCCAGAGCCTAGTTTTGGTAAATACTTTTGTTTTTGTTCTTCTGATGCATAACGGTAAATTGGATACATCACTAATGATCCTTGTACAGAGGCCATCGAACGTATTCCTGAATCTCCTCTTTCCAATTCCTGCATAATAATTCCATAGGCAATTTCATCCATTCCGCCACCTCCATATTCCATAGGTAAGCTGGGGCCAAACGCTCCAATATCAGCCAATCCCTTAAATAAGTGTGTTGGACAAGCCGCTCGATTACTATAATCTTCTATGATTGGGCTAACTTCTTTCTTCACCCATTCCCTTACAGCAGATCTTGCTAATAAATGATCTTCTGTTAATAAAGCATCTATCCCATAATAGTCATGGTGCTGATATTTATCCTGTGCTACCTTTTTATGCATACAAAAATTTTAAGCTAAAGTCTTTAGTAAATATTTGCTCACAAAAGTACATATTTGCGCCTTGAAAGATACATTATGAGTGAAGTAAAAAATCAAGCTGAATTAAAAATTGCGCTGGAAGGGATAAGATTCTTTGCACATCATGGATATTATGAAGAAGAACGCTTAAGCGGACAAGAGTTTATACTTGATGTTTATGTCACACTCCAAAATGGATATGATTTATCGAAAGATCATATTCAAGAAACCATAAACTATGAGGGCATTTATAAACTGTGCACAGAAGTCATGGAAGAACCAAAAGAGTTATTAGAAACTGTTGTCTTCAACCTCAAAGAAAAAATGAAAGAAAAATATGACGAGCAAATTTCACATTTAAGTATTCGTTTATCAAAACACGTAAATTTAGGTGGACCTTTAGACCGAGTATTTGTTGAATTGAGCGAATAATTAATAGTTCTTTAACGATTAATCAAACGATATTTGCGTTAGTTGAATTAGAAATAAATCATTTATCATGAAATTAAAATATATACTTCCTGTTTTTTTAATTATACTTAGTGGATGTACAAGTGCTGATATTCAAAGGGTATTGGACTCTGTTAATACTGCACCAGCACTAAGTACTGCTGAAGTAGCCAAAGGCTTAAAAGAAGCACTTAGAATTGGAATCGAAAAAGGATCCAATAGTCTTTCATTGACTGATGGCTACTATAAAAGTGTTTACAAAATACTATTACCAGACGAGGCTCAAATTGTAGCTGAAAAATTATCTGTAATTCCTGGCTTCAGTAATCTGGAAGAAAAAATTGTAGAGAAAATAAATCGAGCCGCAGAAGATGCAGCAAAAAGTGCAGCCCCAATTTTCAAAGATGCCATCACATCTATGACGATAGGTGATGCTTGGGATATTTTAAAAGGTGTTGATAATGCGGCTACAACTTATTTACACCTGAAGACCAATGATCAATTGTATGGCAAGTTTAATCCAGTGATTGTATCATCTCTAAATAAATTTGGTGCACTTGATTTGTGGACAAATGCAGTAACTAAATACAATAAGATTCCTTTTGTAGAAAAGCTCAATCCAAGTTTGGATGATTATGTAACTAACAGGGCTTTAGATGGCTTATTTGATATGGTTGCGAAAGAGGAAAAAGATATCAGAACGAATGTAAATAGCAGAGTTACTGACCTTCTTAAAAAAGTCTTTGCTGCACAGGATGACTAAACCATCCAACATCATTTTATTGAAAAATTATAGAATGCATTGAGATTCATGATCTAATCAAATTTTGTTTAATTTAGATAGAAATAATCTCAATGCATTATTGGAGCAAAATTACTATCTACTGGTTTGCAGTATTAGGAGTCACACCAAACTACTGCTACAGTCAAACTTTTACTAATAAATCTTCAGAATTTGACCTTACTGAACCAGTAGGAGATGGGATATTTGGACATGGGGTAAGTACTTTTGACTTTAATAAGGATGGATATCCAGATCTAACTTTAGCCACGGACCAAGGCCAAGAAATCTTGGTCTATAAAAATCTCAATGGTAATAGTTTTGAACGAATTCCCGGAGTGTTTGATGATTCAACTTTTCAAAAACAAGTTAACTGGGTAGATTTTGATAATGACGGCGATAATGATTTGTTTGTCACCAGATATAATTACTCCAATCTTATGTATATCAATGATGGCCAATTTACTTTTACTAAAGTGAACACTTCAATTGGTCTGATTGATGAAGCAGCAGAATCTTACGGAGCTACTTTTGGTGATTTAAATGGGGATCATCATTTAGATCTTTTAGTTTCAAATTACTCGGATCCCTCAAGATTGTACTTGAATATGGGGAATGGTACTTTTAAAGACACCACGGCTAGTATTGATCCTGATTTTTCTAACACATTAAATTTTTGTTCTGCCTTCATTGATTATGATAATGATGGTGATCTTGATATTTATAAAATAAATGATAAAATTTTTGCCAATGAATTATTTCGAAATGATGGCAATATGATATTCACTGAAGTTGGAAGTGTAACAAATACAGATATTGTTATATCAGCCATGAATGCCGGAGTTGGAGATATAAATAACGATGGTGATTTTGATTTTTATGTTACAAATGAACCGCCAAATAATGTACTATTGAAAAATGACACCGGCACATTTAGTGATATAACTTCAAGCTCTGGAACTGGTTTTGGAAGTACTTGCTGGGGAGGCATTTTTGGTGACTTTGAAAATGATGGAGACCAAGATTTATATGTTTGTAGTTCTGTAAGCCACTACAATCATCCAAATAAATTGTTTGTGAATAATGGTGATGAAACATTTACAACTTTAACAAATGAAGCGATCGCATTTGAGTTTGTAGAAAGTTTTGCATGTGCCAAAACAGATTTTAACAATGATGGTTTGTTAGATATCGTAATAAGCAACAACAATAATTTAAACCCATCCTTATGGATTAATCAAACTTCAAATTCCAATAATTTTATCAGTTTAGAATTGGAAGGGTCCAATTCAAATTTCTACGGTATTGGTGCAAGAATAGAAATGTTTTGTGGCAATGAAAGCTATTATAGATTTTTACATAACTCAATTGCTTACCTAGCTCAAGAAAGTCATTATTTGCATGTGGGACTCAGCGATCATTCAAATATTGACTCTTTGGTGATTAAATGGCCAAGTGGACATCAAGATTATTTTCTCAACCTACCCACAAACCAATTTTATAATTTTAAAGAATACAGCAATGACTATTGCTTGTATCATATCAATGGATTAAATGATCAAATTGAAAACGGAACTTATCACTCTTCAAATAAACTTTCGAGTAGTGGCTATATCACAACTAATCAACAGGTCAATTTTTTAGCACAACAAAGCATCTTATTAGCAGAAAATTTTTCAGTTGATTTAGGTGCTCAATTATTAGCCAAAATTGCTCCTTGCCATCAATAACTTTCAGCCTTTAAGTTTGATTGTAGTTTAAAATCTTTGACTAAACTAATTATTTAGCTATTAAATTACTTTAATTGAATCCCTCGCTATTTCTTATCTTTACGGTAAATATATACTATGGAAATTTCGGTTATTGCGCCGGTATATAATGAAGAATTAAATATTTCAGTGATTTACGAACGACTAAGTAAAGTGCTTAGTTCGATTAGTAATTCTTACGAAATCATTTTTGTTAATGATGGTAGTAAAGATCGAAGTTTAGCCTTAGTACAAGAACTTTCGACTAAGGATCCTCATATAAAGTACATTGATTTTTCTAGAAACTTTGGACACCAAATCGCTGTATCTGCTGGGCTTGATCATGCTAAGGGAGATGCGGTAGTAATTATAGATTCTGATTTGCAAGACCCTCCAGAACTAATTGCCCAAATGTATGAAAAGTATAAAGAGGGAAATGAAGTGGTCTATGCAAAAAGAAAAACTCGAAAAGGTGAAGGAGCATTTAAAAAACTAACAGCAAGTATTTTTTATCGAATGCTTTCCAAAATGACAAGCATAAATATTCCTTTAGATACAGGTGATTTTAGAATTATGGATCGCAAGATCGTTGATGTATTAAAAGATATGCCTGAAAAGGATAAATACATCAGAGGACAGGTTTCATGGGCAGGGTTTAATCAAAGCTATGTTGAATATGACCGAGATGAAAGAATGGCTGGAGAAACAGGATACCCACTGAGAAAAATGATGAAATTTGCGATGGACGGTATTACTGGATTTTCAAATGTCCCCCTTAAAATTGTGAGCTGGTTCGGATTCATGGTATCAATTTTTGCCTTCATTACAATCCTTTACACACTCTTTTCAAAATTTGTTCTTAACAATACGGTTCCAGGTTGGTCATCCGTCATGATCAGTGTCCTGTTTATTGGAGGGATACAATTGATTGCGATTGGTATCATTGGAGAATATCTTGCAAGAATGAATGCCAATATTCGAGACAGGCCTCTTTACATCATAAGAGATTCTAATATCCAGTAAGCTGATTTAAAGCTATTCAATATCCAAAAATTGAATATTTCTTTTTAAACCTTCATACTTTGTGCGCTTCACTGGAGACTTGCGAAACACTTTTTTAAACACATCTTCTGTAATTTCTAGCCATTCATTCTTAGTCATTTCCATAAGCTCTTTTTTAGGCACAAAGGATGCCTCATTATGCTCTTTTGAAAAACGATTCCAGGGACAAACTTCCTGACAAATATCACAGCCAAACATCCAGTTTTCAAATTTACCTTCATACTCAATGGGTATAGCCTCTTTCAATTCAATAGTGAAATAAGAAATGCATTTTGATGCATCTAATAAATAGCCCGCCGGACTGATTGCATCTGTAGGGCAAGCTTCAATACATTTAGTACAAGTTCCGCAATGATCTTTAATAGGATCATCCTGTTCAAATTCTAAGTCAATGATTAATTCAGCAAGAAAAAAATAGGAACCTTTTTTAGGATGAATAAGAAGGGTGTTTTTTCCTAGCCAACCCAATCCAGATCTTTGCGCCCATTCCCTCTCCATCACTGGAGCAGAATCAACAAAACATCGACCATGCACTGGTGCGATTTCATCTTCAATAAAATGCATTAAAGATTTTAACTTATCCTTCAGCACAAAATGGTAATCTTTTCCGTAGGCATATCGAGCGATCTTCGGAGCAGTTGGATCTTGTTGCGATTCAGATGGAAAGTAATTAAACAAAAGTGAAACAACCGTTTTTGCTCCTGGAACCAATTTTTTTGGATCAAGCCTCATTTCGAAATGGTTTTCCATATAGGACATTTTCCCATGGTATCCTTTTCTTAGCCATTCTGCTAACTGGGCTTCTTGTTCATCCAGCCTTACAGCCTTTGAAAATCCAACTTGAAGAAAGCCTAAATTAAGTGCTTGATCAATAAGCTTTTGTTTATCTGCATTTGTATGCACCATCAGACAAATTTTGCAAAAAATTCATCAAATAAATAATCTATTTTCCACTGACGAAAACCGAAGCTCCATTACTATTCAAATAAGTATTTGAGATCCACTCCTCTTTAGGAATTACTAATACACCATATTCATAACTTCTCCGAATTAAACCAGCAACATTTCTTGCTTTCATTTTGGCAAACAAACTTTTCCTATGGCTTTTTACAGTTTCATAACTGATAAATAACTTGTCAGCTATTTCTCTTGTATTTAATTCTTTTGATATTAATCGCAGCACTTGAAATTCTCTCCGAGATAAATCGTTGATCGCCGAATGTTTGTAGATTGTTTTTCTTGTTATCATTTTACAAAAATCACGACTTTTCACAGATCCTAGATATATGAATTTGCTACAATTGAAAAATCTATGAATTCCCATAAAAATGAAAATCCTAATTACAAAACTAGATAACTTATAAAAATATTTTAATTCAAATTGCTGGCCGTGTTCTAACCTTCGAAATGCATTTTATTCATCATCTAAAATTTGCAGCTTCGCAAATTTTAGCATTATTTTCCTGGAAGGATTATCAATTTGAGCAAAATGAATGGTAGCTACTTTATTGTGATCTGAACCTTCAATACTTTCCACATGGCCTTTCCCAAATTTTTTGTGAAGGATGTACATACCTTGCTTTATTAAATGTGGAGCACTGGGTTTAAATGAGGCTGGATCAACAAGTGCTATGTATTCTTTTTTAGGTTTTAATGTACCCAACTTGCCCAATACTTTTGGCTCTGAAAAACTGGAAATTCCCTTTGATCTTATTTCCATAGGCTTATCAAAATGTTGGACACCTATTTCTTCTAAAAATCTACTTGGATCATTAAAACGCATTTGACCATACTGGTATCTGCTGGTTGCATAGGTCAAAGTTAGGATCTGTTCCGCTCTCGTAATGGCGACATAAAATAGTCGTCTTTCTTCTTCCAATTGATCTGGATCCGAGACGGACATGTAAGAAGGAAATAAATTCTCTTCCATCCCAACTACGAAAATAGATTTGTACTCTAAGCCCTTTGCAGCATGCACTGACATAAGAGAAACATAATCTTTTTCTTCCTTGTCTTCATCTTGATCTGTAATCAAGGCAATATTCTGTAGATAACCCGCGAGGTTTTTTTCAACGATTTCCTCGCCAGCCATCAATTCATCATTCTCCTCAAAAAGTTGAACTCCACTTAATAGCGATTCAATATTCTCAATTCTACTTAGGCCTTCAATCGTATTATCTTTTCTTAAATCCGACAAGACTCCGGACTGCTTTACAATATACTCTGCAGTTCGATAAGGCGTATCCTTCTTACTTTTTATCGTGAACTGTTTAATTTTTTCTACAAAATTATCTAAGAGACTTTGAGTCCTTTTCGTTGCTTTAAAATAAGGAATTGCATCCCAAATAGAAACGTCATTATCATTCGCTAAGGCTACAATTTTTGAAATAGTCGTTGCTCCGATTCCTCTCTTCGGATAATTAATGACCCTTTTTAATGCTTCATCATCATTGGGATTAACCGTAAGCCTCAAATAAGCTAAAACATCTTTTACTTCTTTTCTTTGGTAGAATGAAAGGCCACCAAAAACCCGATACGGCAAATTATACCTTCTTAAAAATTCTTCAAATATTCTTGATTGTGCATTGGTCCTATAAAGAATGGCAATATCAATATTTGCAAAATGCGATCGATTTTTCATTTCGACGATACTATCTGCAACCCTTCTTGCTTCCTCAGTATCATTCAAGGCTCTAATAATTCTTATCCTTTCTCCATCTCCAGACTCAGTCCAAATCTTTTTAGGTATTTGCCTTTTATTCTTTGTAATTACCTCATTTGCTGCCTCTACGATATGATGGGTCGAACGATAATTTTGTTCCAATTTGAATACTTGTACCGTAGGATAATCCTTTTGAAATTGAAGGATATTTTTAATCGTAGCTCCTCTAAAAGAATAAATACTTTGTGCATCATCCCCTACTATGCAAAAATTGTTTGCACTATCCTCGTAGTTAACCAACAACTTAAGAATTTCATATTGCAAAAAGTTCGTGTCCTGAAACTCATCTACCAACAAATACCTAAAGGCTTGTTGATATTTTGCGCGCACCCCATCTTTGTTTTCAGCAAGCAAACGATACATCAACATCAGTAGATCATCAAAATCCATCGCCCCTGCTTTTTGACAACGATTCACATATCTTTGATAAATAACATGAAGCATTGGGCGCTTACTCATTTTATCATAATCCGTATATGCTTCTGTTTGCGCATAAACCTTTGGTGTTACAAGATTAGATTTTGATTGAGAAATTCTTGATAAAACTGCATTGGGGTTATAATTGTTCTTATCTAGATTTAAATCTTTGACGATCTGCTTGATTAAGTTTTTTGAATCGGTAGAATCGTAGATACTAAAGTCATTAGGATAGCCAATCTTATCTGCCTCAGACCTTAAAATTCTTGCAAATATAGAGTGAAAAGTACCCGCCCAAACTCGCATTGCATGACTTCCAATCAAAGTTGAAATTCGTTCTTTCATTTCCCGGGCAGCCTTATTTGTAAATGTAAGGGTCAAGATTTGCCAAGGAGCAACTCCACTTTGTATCAAGTGAGCTATCCGATAAGATAAAACCCTCGTTTTACCAGAGCCTGGTCCAGCAATTACCATTACAGGGCCTTCAAGCGTTGTTACAGCTTGCCTTTGAATATCATTTAACTCGTCTAGATAATTGGACATATAGGAAAAAGCGCTAATATACAAATCAATGTATATTAGTTATTCTAAGATGTGAACAATTTACATTATTCTCAAAATAAGTGGATTCAATCACCTTATAAGAATCATCAATAACTAATAAATTAAGCCCTGACTGGTTCAAAGAATGTTCCTTGCCATCAAGCAACAAATAGGTTCGATTTTCCATCGCTGTGCCAGATGATTTAAAATAACTAGGAGCTGGAAACTTTATCGAACCTAAAGATCCACCATTCGTGAAATCAAGAATAAGTTGTTCCGTATTTGAAGCTTCGAAATGCAGCAGTAATTGATCTTTTAAGACAGCTAAAAATGAACCCGATCTTTCCAAATCTGGTATGTCTAAATTTACTCCCCATTCTTCATTAATGGTCATTTCGCAAACATGTTTATAATCTCTCGCAGCCATAATGATGGTATGCTGTTTATTCCTTTCGAAAAAGTCTTGTACTGTCTCAGTCTCATAATGATAGGAATCAAGGCTGCTCCTATTCACTAACCATTCATTTAGATGTATATTTTCAGCAGGAACCAATAGATAAACCCTATCTACTTGATAAACAAACAATTTTCCAGATCGAATTAATTTATCAAAATCCTTTAAATGACTGCGATTGGTAATAAACACATCATTCTGATACGTGTCAATATTTTGCTGCTTAATATTCTTTTCCGTTGCTTCCTTAAATGCACTTCTTTTTGTTTTATCAAACCTAGGCAACCAACCTGTTGTTATAGGACATTTTTCTTTTGCTGCAATCGATGCCCAAAAAATAAAATCGCTGTCATTGATTAATCCATATTCATAAAGTGGATAATTAATGGCTAGATCAGCTTCTTTAAATACTTTCTCCCAAACGTCTTTTTGTAATTCTGTGCTTAAAGATTCATGATTGATGTATCTTTTATCAAATAATTTATGCACATCATATATTTGGATGGCTGCCAAAATCAATAAAATAATGGTTTTCCATTTTTTTGAAATGGGGCTCCTCCAAAATCCTATAACAGCAAAAAGAATTACAGCGTAATGAGCAGTCCAAATAAATCTTCCCGTAGATCTAAATGTCCCATATATTTTTTCAATAAATGAAGGAAGTGGAATTTCAAATAATTCATTCGCACCTAAAGTAATGAGATTACTTAAACTGAAAATAAATAATCCGATGATGCTAAGTATTAATATGAGATGCTTTTTAAAATCAATTTTTAATTGCCTTCTTATTAAAAAATAAATAGTTATTAAAGAAAGAACAAGGACACTAAATCCAACATATCCAAAGCCTTCATATTGACCTGTTGAAGCTATTTTAATCTTATTAAAAATACCCATTTTAACCATGGGATTAAATAAGCTATTTAAATTGGCTGAATAATATCCAAGCCCTGTAGAACTTGATTCATTCATCGGTAAGGAAAAATTACCTACCAAATAATAAAGGATTAAAATAATGGCAATATTGAATGCATTTCCTAGAGCAAGCTGAACTAAACTCTTGCTTGATTTGTATTGTTGAAAAAATACAACAAAAGCTAAAACGACACAAAAAGGAATTAAATATGGGTGAATTAATGAAGCAAGGGCTGTCATCAAAAGACTAAGATTCCTTTTCTTTTTAAATGATAAATTGGAAAAATATAAATAGAAGTAAGCGATTATAATAAAATGTGCTGTAAGATTTAAATGACCGATTCTATCAATTAAAACTGGACTTAAAACAAAGAATAAACTAGCCAGTATTACTCCAATATTATTATCAAAAAAACACTTTAATAATTTATATGAAAAATAACCTTGCAGGTAGAAACAAATAAATATATAGACTCCATATAATTGAATGTCTTGATTTAAATAGGGATAAATAAGTTTGAATGGAATGGATATTAAAGGAATACCCCCAGTTAGTCCCACACTTGAAATTAATGGATAGGCTAAACCATCAAATAAACCTAAAGGAAAAAACCAGTCAGCATTTAAATAATAAAGCCACATGATGTAGTCAGAAGCCCAATCCGAACCCACAATCATTAACCAATTATATGATGTTGGATTTAATGCTTCTAGGCCAAAACGAAAATGAATGACTAGTAAGGCAACTATAAGATAAACAACATGATGTAAGTACTTCATTCCAAGAATGCTAAAACTATGCTTGCTGCAGTTCTTCCCAATATTCAGCTGCTCTTCTTGTATGCGGGATACAAATACTTCCTCCTACAATATTCGCAATGGCAAAAACTTCATAAAGCTCTTCTGTATTGACTCCCTCTTCATAGGCCTTCCCTAAATGGTACTTGATGCAATCATCACATCTCAATACCATAGAGGCTACTAATCCCAATAATTCTTTTGTCTTTTTTCCTAAAACACCGTCGTCATAGGTTTGTCCGTCCAAACTAAAAAATCGTTTCAGTACTTTATTGTCATTTCCTAAAATGACCTCATTCATTTTTTCTCGATAATCATTAAATTCCTTTACCTGACTCATGCCTAATTATATTTTGTTAAAATTCCAAGTTTATACAGTCCCTCTATTTCTCATTCTCCAGATGCTGACCAAACAACGAAAAGCAAAAATGACTGCCACCAGTATAGCACCTACTCCAAAGAATACAAATTCCGTATTTAGGTACTTACCCATTGACAATTGTGCCTTTGTAGCTAATAAAGGGAAAAAACTGTGCGCCCCTTTTTCATCAATCAAGACATTAAATTCAGCTAAAAAATCGAGCAGTTTCAAAAAGATGGGAACACTTGCTGCCATGTAAATCACCTTAGGCCAAAAGCTGTGCGAGATTGGGGTGTATTTAAGCAAGAAAATATAACGTGTGCCTGTGACAAATACCACGATAAATAGGATGTTTATCCATAAATAATCGAATTCTGGGTTTGCTCTATAAATCGGAAACATTACTAAGAAAACAATTAATAAAGTAATGATCCACCACAAACTTTCCACTTTAAATCTGTTGGCCAAACTGATCTTTTGATGCATGATGCAAATGTAAGGATTTTTGTATTGAACGAACGTTCACCGAAGGTGCAAAGTGCGACAGCGCTTTGAGTAATTGAAGTGCGACTGCGAAGTTAAACTACAGTTTATGGTTGATTGTGGTTCGCAGTGTAAAAATGGTAGTTTAAGCTATTAACCAATTGCCAATTACAAAGCCTCAAAACCATTAGATGAATTCATAGATTTTAGCCTTTGAATGATTGCATAGAGGTTTCTGTCCTGGAATAGTTTCAGTTTTGTATAACAAACTTGATGAGGGCTAAAACAATCGAATACGTCCAACAAATAACCTTCATCGCTATTTATTCAATTTTTTACTAAATCTAAATCAATGAAAAACATAATTTTTATAGGGCTCATTTTTAGCTTGAACATTTCAATACAAGCCCAAAATGGCAATTCCGCGATTGATGGTACACTAACTATCGGGAGCAACAATAGTCAAAATAACAGAGAATTATTAATTGTAGATTCAGACAATGATAATGATGCAATAATCGAAATGAATGCAGGAAACAATGTTTTGATTTTGGGCACAAATGCCAGCAACGGAGGTATCCTTGGAACCACAAAACCAGAAAATTTGACCTTTAGAACAGACAACATTACTCGCATGACTATGACGAGTGGTGGACGAATTGGTGTTAATGATACTAGCCCAGATGCCACACTATGGGTAAATAGGCAAATAGATAGTGCTCCTTATACTTTTGGAGCAATTGGCACCAATAATAGTGGATTAGTAGTTTATCCAAATGGAGGTGTTCGAGTAGGAATTATTAATGGAGCAGCAGGAGATCCTGGAGCCAATGACTTAGAAGTGCAAAATAGCATTAACACTGTAAACGGAAATATTACTGCAGGGTCTTGGTTTGGCTCCGGAGTTACAAATCCTCAAGCTCCATTTCATGGTTTATTTAACGGGACTGCAAATGTTCCAAGGATTATGGCCATTTTAGAATCGCCTGTTTCAAAAAGACCTGTTTTATTATTCTCTGAAGGTGGAACTGCTTTGTCAAATGGAATGAGCATTGAGTATAATGGTATCCCAAATGGTGCTGAAAATGAAATGTACATAAATGGTTCTACCGGAAACCCACTGTTCACATTTACAAATGGCGGAAGATTAGGCGTTAATGAAACAAATCCCAATTCAAATCTTTTTGTCAAGCAAGTAGGCTCATCTGTATCTGGACTAACCTTAGAAAACAATGGTGACGGAGACGATCAATGGTCTTTTGAGATTGGGACAAATGATTTGAATGTAAGATATGATGGAGCATTAGTTGGATTTTTTGATGAAGCCGATGGAAGCTATAGCACTTCATCTGATGTAAGATTAAAACATGATATCAATCCAATCAAAAACGTACTTGATAAAATTCTAGTTTTGAGTCCCTCAGAGTATTACTATAAAAGAAATAAAGACAATAATAAAAAGTCCGTAGGTTTTATAGCCCAAGACTTGCTAAGAGTATTCCCCGAATTAGTTTCAGGCGAAGATGAGAACTTTTATGCCATTAATTATGCAGGTATGAGCACCTTCTTAGTTAAAGCGGTCCAGGAGCAACAAGAAATTATCGAAGCTCAAAAAATCGAAATTGATGAATTGAGAAAAGTTACAGAAAGAAATGCTGCTTTAATAGAAGCGTTAAGCAATCGAATGAAATAGATTTTTTATGATGAACCACTTGTTCCCTAAAAAAGAGCAAGTGGTTTTTGAATTTAAAAAAATGAGTTTTTCCCAAAAAAATAATATTGAATTTAATTTTATTCAAAATTTTTATGCACTTCAAATTTGTAACTTATTTAAAGAGTTACAAAAATCTGTAAACAAGATCGAAAAAAACATTCATGCCATCGATAAATTAAAATCGAATTTGCAAGTTGATTATTTGAAACATTTTTTTGAAAAAGATCTTGAAAGGCACCTCTTAATAAATTCTTTAGATTGGCCTTCCTCTGAAACCACTATTGAAAAATTAATAATTAGAATACAAGAAGCGATTGATTGTGAAGATTTATCATTATTTTATGAAATAGACAACTTAGCGCTAATTGATTGTGAAGTGATTAAGAGTTTTGTGTGTGGGATAATAATTGACGCAGTTAAATTTATTTTTATAAATTCTAATCCTTCAAAGATTAATATTTTATTATTTATTGATAAAAAAAGAATTCTTTGTCAATTAGAATGTGATAAAAAAATTGAAGTTACTAATCTAGATAAACGGTTTTCCAATAGCTTTAGAAACTTCAGTTCAAGAATAAACTTCTTAGGCGGGTCTATATTTAAACCAAGCTTTGAGAATGATTTTTCTTCTGTTCGCTTTTATCTCCCAAATAAAAATTATCTATAATCCATTGAAGCAAATGAGAATAATATACTATGTGTTTTATTTAATAATATTTTCTTTTCTTTCAAACAACAGTTTGTCTGGGCAGATTGATTCTATGCTTCAAGTATTGGAAAAAGGTGATATTTCAGATAGAGAGAGAATATTGACACATAATAGATGCGCACATTATTTTTCTAATGTAGATTCAAGTCAATTTAATTTCCATAAAAATAAGGTAGATTCTATTGCCTATAGTACGAATGATTCTTTAGGAAAATTTCTTTCTAACACATTAAACATCAGTTATTTTCTTAATCTTGAAAAATTAGATTCAGCAGAAGTATACATTCATAAAAATATTAAGAGGGCTCGAGATTTAGATAAAAGTAGCTTCATGAGTGGCACGTTATACGAATTGGCAATGTTAAAAGCCAAAATAAATCAAAAAGATAGTGCAATTTACTATGCTGAAAAAGTTTACAAAAGGGACAAAAGTGATCCTGATGTTCATCCTATTAACTTGAATCATACTATAGTATTTTTGGGGAAATTATACAAAAGTCAATTGGATTACGATAGAGCACTGACATTATATTTAGAGGCTGATTCTATTGCAAATATGATCGACAGCAATGAAAGAACTCAATATAAATATGATATTAAAGCTGAAGCAAACAATTCAATTGCTTCGCTTTATAAAACTATAGGTGATACCAGTCTCTCTATAAAGTATTATAAAAACGCAGTAGGACTATATTTACAATCTAAGAATTACAAAAACCTTTCATATTCTTATCGGTCATTGGCTGATATCTATGAAGTGCGTCAACCAGACTCAAGCTTATTTTATATCAATAAAGCTTATGATTACTCGAAAAAACTTAATTCTCCAGTGGTTCATGGATACAATAGCCAACAGTTGGGAGACATCTGGAACGAAAAAAATAATTCTACTAAAGCCATAAAATATTGGGAAGAAGCGCTAGATGTTTTTGTTAAACTTAAAAAACTTAATGCTCAAGCCGGCATTAAATTGCGTTTGGGCAGATTAGAAAGGCAGAACGGAAATTATGAAAAATCCCTAAGTCATGTAAATGATGCACATAATTTATATGTTGACACTAAATTTGCAGAGGGAATATATGCCAGTCTTGACCATAAGAGTATTGTTTTGGAGAAAATGGGCCGATACAAAGAAAGCTTGTATGCTTTAAATGAATCTAATATTTTAAAAGACAGTCTGGATCAAAAGAAATACGATATTAAGGTAAGGGAAATTCAAACAAAATTTGAAACTGCAAAAAAAGAGACCTTATTGGTTCAACAAGAGGCAGAATTAGTAAAACAACAAAGTATAAGAAATATCTTCATCGGTTCGAGTCTACTTGGCTTATTACTTGCCTTAGCATTTTGGAATAGAAGTAGATTAGCTAAAAAAATATTACAGCAAGAAACTGAAATCAATACTCAGAAAATTGAAAAACTTGAAAAAGAAAAAAAGATACTTGCAATGTCTTCAATGATTGAAGGTCAAGAAGCAGAACGAATTAGAATTGCCAAAGATTTGCATGATGGGATAGGAGGATTACTATCAACTGTAAAAGCGCATTTTAGTAATATCCAAGCTGAAGTCGCTAAGGTTAAAAAAATGAATGTTTATGATAAGACCAATGAGCTTATCGATCAGGCCAGTTCTGAAGTAAGAAGGATCTCTCATAATCTCATGCCAGGTGCATTACGATTAGATGGGCTTCATGCTGCTATTGAACAGCTAGCAGAAGATCTTGATTCTGCCCATTCCATGAAAGTCAGAGCAGAAATCATAGGTGCGGATGAACCCAGAGACGAACAAACACAAGTATACCTATTTAGGATCATCCAAGAAGCATCAAATAATGCTATTAAATATGCAGAGGCAAAGAATTTTTTAATTCAATTTTCTTCAACTGAAAATGAGTATCATTTAATACTAGAAGATGATGGGAAAGGATTTGATGCTTCAGAACTCTCAAAATTAGATGGCTTAGGTTTAAAATCTATCAAATCGAGAGTCGAACAATTGAATGGAGTATTAGATATAAATGCAAAACTAGGAGAGGGCACTAGCTTGAGTATACATATTCCAAAATTGTGAGTCAGGGCTTAAGTCCATTTTCGATAAGCGAATCATTTGTTAATTGTATCATTTAGGTATATCTTCTAACCATAAATGAATAACATGAAAAAATTATTACTTTCTATCCTTTTAATTGGTGCAGCAACTCTTAGTGGTTTTTCTCAAGATTTGAGCTTATGCGCCAGTCCAATAATCGATGGCAATAATATTGAATTACAAATTAAAACTACAGGATTCACCAATATAGGTGGATTTCAATTTGCAGTTGCATGGGAGCTATCTAAATTAAATTTTGATGGAGTTGGAAACGAAAATGCCGAGCTTTCGGGTTTAGCGTATAATCAAATAGACGATCATCAAACCGTTGGAATTGGTGTACTAAGATCATTATGGGTGCATCCTGCAGGCCTGGTAGAAACTCTAGATGAGGAGTCCTCCATTTACTCTATATTTTTCACAGCAACTGATCCAAGCGATATTGGAACAATTGGTATTGTTCCTCATAATGAATTTCCAATAGAGATTATCAGAATAGAAGGGGCAGATATTTTCACTATAGATCCTATTATCAATAACACAGGGTGTAATACATTGTCCATTCTTGCTTTTACTACAGATGTGAGAAATACTGTAATAGAGGAAATGACCGTTTTCCCCAATCCAGTTGGAGATTTCTTAGAAATTCAATCAAATGATATTCAAGAAGGAATTATAGAAATTTACAATGCGCAAGGAAAGTTGGTTTTATCCCAAGTGATCCAAGAAAATGATCGATTGAGCTTAGATGTACATGCATTGCATGCTGGTTATTATAATATCAGATTTTCAGATATTAATCTCGCTAAAATTATTCACACAAAATTTATCAAAATCTAAGCTTCTACAGAAGTTTAGCTAAACCATAGCAAATGGATCCTATAAAGATTGTTCTTGCTGATGACCACAAACTTGTGTTAGATGGTCTCAGCCTCATGATAGGATCCGAGCCAAGTTTTTCAATTATTTATCAAGCATCGAATGGAGCAGAAGCTGTGGAGTATGTTCTTTCTAATGAAGTAGATTTACTCCTAATGGATTTAAATATGCCAGAAATGAATGGACTTCAGGCAACAAAAAAAATCATAGAGCAAAAACCTACTCAAAAGATTTTAATTCTTTCTATGCTATCGGAAATAAAACTGATTCGTAATGTGATCAGCGCTGGTGCGATGGGTTATCTTCTTAAAAACTCAGGTCAAGATGAGTTGGTATTGGCTATGAAAGAAGTTTTGAAAGGCAAGAAATATTATGATCAAAGGGTTATGGAAATTTTGATTAACACTCCCGATAAAAGCACAGTGAAATCAAATTTTTTACCTAGCATCTCTAGAAGAGAAAAAGAGATCTTAGGTTTAATCATAAAGGAATTTACTACAAAAGAGATCGCAGAAAAACTGTTTATCAGCTTTGGCACAGTAGAGAGTCACCGAAGAAATATGATTTCAAAATTAGGCGTTAGGAATACAGCTGGTTTGGTAGCAATTGCCTTTGAATATGGATTATTAGAATAGTATTTACAAATTTTTATTCTTCTAAAATTTTGGTAACTAATTAATGATAACATACACCTTATATCGAGTTGAAACTTCATTCAATCGATTAGTGGAAAAGTATAAATACTACCCTCATGGGTAGTTTATCAGACTCTTATCAATTGTAATTTTGTTTCATCAAACAACCTTAAGCTTTAAAATTGAAAACAATGAGTAATGTTATTTCACTTAGAAAAAAAGATACACCAAAACCGAGTGTATTATTTTCAAAATTTTTATCACCAATTTTCAACAATGTAAGAAAAGAAAGCAGTGTTGATCAAGTTGAAGAATTCATAAAGATGGAAAACATCATTATGGATTTAGAATCTGACTGGGGATAGTAAGAATATTAAAAAGAAATAGGCCTTCTACGTAAAAGTAGTGGGCCTTTTTTATGTGGGGTATTTAAGATTTAGTAGAAATAAAAAAAGCACTTCATGAAAACATGAGTGCTTTTAAAAAAAATTGGCGACGACCTACTCTCCCACATTGCTGCAGTACCATCGGCGCAGAAGGGCTTAACTTCTCTGTTCGGAATGGTAAGAGGTGGAACCCCCTCGCTACAGTCACCATTATCTTTACTTGCATTGTTAATAATAGTCATCCATAATGCTGTTCCGATCAGCGGATTGTGACTAAATATAGCAAGTGTTATATTTTAAAAAGGCAGTAATTAGTTAGAAAAACTGAGCACGCATTGTGCATATTATTAAAAAAAAAGGAAGCTATCGGGTAATTAGTACTACTCGGCTTCATGTGTCACCACACTTCCACCTATAGCCTATCAACGTGGTCATCTTCCACGACCCTTCATCTACCGAAGTAGAAAAGAATACTCATCTTGAGGATGGCTTCGCGCTTAGATGCTTTCAGCGCTTATCCATGCCCTACATAGCTACCCAGCGATGCACCTTGCGGCACAACTGGTGCACTAGAGGTAAGTCCAACACGGTCCTCTCGTACTAGTGTCAGCTCCTCTCAATATTCTAACGCCTGCAACAGATAGGGACCGAACTGTCTTGCGACGTTCTGAACCCAGCTCGCGTGCCACTTTAATGGGCGAACAGCCCAACCCTTGGGACCTTCTTCAGCCCCAGGATGTGACGAGCCGACATCGAGGTGCCAAACCCTACCGTCGATATGAGCTC
>CALGNN010000064.1 GCA_937961455.1 uncultured Saprospiraceae bacterium | reverse complement strand
TCCGTAACCACATTCCCTGCATCATGTGTAGTCAAATGAATATCAACAGTATTCCAAACATTCGACCAATTGGGGTGATGATTGTGCTTTTCTGCTAGGAAGGCTACTTCTGTCATAAAGGCGAAAGCTTGCGTAAAATTCTTAAACTCAAACTTTGCCTTAAGCATATTATCTTCTTCTTTCCACATAATTATTATTTAAAGGACCAATCGTAATCTCCCATTTCAATAAGACAAGCCTTCATCAAATCAATGCACGCTTTTACATCAGCCTTGTTACACATTTCAATTACCTGGTGTAAATTTCTTGTTGGAATTGAAATGCCTCCGGCAATTGATCCGTCAGCAGCTCTTTGGATTGCTGCAGTATCTGTACCTCCTCTTGGAAGAATTTCAGCTTGCCATTTAATTTTATGCTTGTCTGCAGTTTCTTTCATAAATTTTACCATTCGATAGTCACAAATGGTTCTTCCATCCAACACTTTGATAGCAGTCCCATTGCCTAATCGGGTAACAGCTTCATGCGCCTGTGAACCAGGTGTATCGTAGGCGATGGTCGTATCTAGATTAATTCCAAAATCAGGATTAATAGCATGCGCTGAAGGATAAGCTCCTCTAAGTCCTACCTCTTCTTGGACTGTGAAAACTGCATAAAAATCATAAGCGATTTCTGTATCCTTAAGCTCTCTTAGTGTCTCAAGTAAAATAAATACAGAAACTCTGTTGTCTATGGACTTTGCATTTACGCAGTCTCCCATTTCAATCAATTCCCGCTCTCTGGTTATGGGATCTCCGACAGACACCCACTTTTCAAGCTCTTCTTTACTCATTCCAGTGTCAATAGAATAGTCTTCCATTTTAGGACCTTTGGATTTTTCTTCAGGTGTCATGATATGAATGGGTTTTCCGCCCATAGCTCCCATCACATCCTTTTTCCCATGGATGATAACTCTTTGCGCCGTTAAGGTCTTGGGATCAAAACCGCCTAGTGGCTGGAATCTGATGAAGCCTTCATCGTCTATATGAGAAACAATAAAGCTGATTTCGTCCATATGAGCAGCACACATCACCTTTTTTGATTCTTTTCCTTTTTTTAGCGCGATCACATTACCCATGGCATCCACACGAACTTCATCACATAATGGTGTCACAATTTCGAGCACCTGCGCTCTTATCTTTTGTTCAAAACCTGGAGCACCAGGTGTTTTACAAATTTCACTTAACAAGTTAATATTGATCATAAATTTCTTTTATCTCTTATCTTGTTTTGGCAATGTCGATTCTAAAACAATTCGCCAAAGAGACCGCAATATACGGATTTAGCTATGTGCTAAGTAGGATTTTACACTATGTAATTTTCACTATTTATTTGACCTATAGATTCCCTAATCAGTCGGATTATGGCATTTATACTGATTTATATGCCTATGCAGCAATCTTGCTGATTCTATACACCTATAGAATGGAAACTGCTTTTTTTCGCTTCGGGTCAAAAAAGGAAGAAATGAATAAGTCCTTCAGCACCTCATTCATTTCCTTATTTATTAGCACCATCATTTTAACAAGCATTCTTTTTCTATTTGCTGGACCAATTGCTGACTTTTTAAAGTATCCTGATCAAGATTACTATGTAAAATGGTTTGCATTAATTATTTCTTTTGATGCTTTGGCAGCATTGCCGTTTGCTAGGTTGAGACTTGAGCAAAGACCATGGAGATTTATGGGAATCAAATTGATGAACATATTTCTTACGGTCGGCTTTGTTTTATTTTTCTTAGAAATTTGTCCCCGCTTAAGTGATCAGTTTCCATGGATTAATACAATTTATGATCCAGATCGAAAATTGGATTATGTCTTTCTAGCTAATCTTTTTGCAAGTCTGTTGGTCCTGCTATTTTTATGTAAAGAGTATTTTAAAACAAAATGGGATTGGAGTTTTCAGCTTTGGAAAAAAAAGATGCTGTATGCATTGCCTCTGGTAATTGTAGGCTTAGCAGGTGTCGTTAATCAATCCATTGCTGTGCCTTTACAAAAGTATTTTTTGCCCGGCGCAACTTTAGAAAATTTGAGTCAAGCTGGAATCTATGGGTCAGCTGCAAAATTGGCATTGCTTCTCAACATTTTTACCATAGCATTTAATTATGCTGCTGAGCCTTTCTTTTTTAACAATGCTTCTCGAAAAGATTCAAAACAAGTTTATGCACAGGTCGCATTATTCTATACCATAATTGCCTGCTTTATCGCTTTAGGTTTACTTTTATTCATTGATATATTTCAATACATCCTTGGGCCAAATTACCGGCAAGCATTGTTTATCGTGCCCATTCTTGTCATCGCTTATTTTTTCTTAGGGCTTTATTACAATTTTTCAGTTTGGTACAAATTGACTGATAAAACAATGATTGGAGCTTATATTTCTTTTTCGGCGGCCTGCTTAAGTGTCTTATTAAATGTTTTACTATTACCTGTTTTTGGATTTGTTGTTTCGGCTTGGGCAGCTGTTTCAGCATATGCTCTTATGACTGCTCTTTGCTACCTATTTAGTAGAAAGCATTTTCCTATTCCCTACCAAATAGATCAAATGAGTTTTTATGTGATCATAAGTATTGGAATTTATTTTCTAGCAAAATTTTTAGATACACTAATTGAGGGAAATGTAGCAAGATTTATTACCCATCTTTTACTACTACTACTCTTTATGATAGTGGTTTATTTAAAGGAGAAAAATAATCTGGTTAAACGCTTTTTTAAAAAATAGCTTAAAAGAAAAAGCTATTGACATAGGCTTTCACATCTGCCCAATTCATAGAGATATAAATAATAAAGGCTAACAGCATCCAAAGCATGACGACAACAATTTTTCGATTGGAATCTTTAAACTTTTCTCTCCTACTCTTTAATCTTCTTCTTGTTGAAAATGACATCTAATAATCTGTTTTTAATTCCCAATAATTCTGGTCTTCTATTTCTTCTAGAATTTGAATATAGTTAAGATATCTTAATTCGCTGATAATACCTTCTTCTATAGAATGCTTTACATTACACTTAGGTTCATTCCTATGGGTGCAATTGGCAAATTTACATTCTGTACTTGCTTCAAAAAATTCTCTAAAATTATGTGCAACATCCATTACTTCCAGATTATTAAAACTCAAGGTCTTTATTCCTGGTGTGTCAATAATATTTCCCCCAAATTCCAATGGATGCATTTCTGCAAAAGTAGTTGTATGCTGTCCTTTCCCTGTATAATCCGACAAGTCCGTTGTTTTTAAATCCAAGCTCCCTTCAATGGTATTTACCAAACTAGATTTACCAACACCTGATTGACCAGCTACGAGAGTGGTTTTATCTTTTAATTTTTCTTTCAAAATATCAATACCCTCATTATTTACACTTGAGGTTTTTACAACCTCATAACCAATCTTCGTATAAATTTCTGCTAGTATATCATATATCACATGATCCTTTTCACTATAAATATCAGATTTATTAAAAGCAATAATGGCCGGGATATCATGGGGCTCTGTCATCAGTAAAAAACGATCAATAAAGCCTTGCTTAAGTTTGGGCTGTACAATCGTGACAATTAATAAGGCTTGATCAACATTACTTGCAATAATATGAACCTCATGTTTTTTTCTAGGTGACTGCCTTAATACATAATTCTTTCTATTTTGAATTTCGGAAATGATCCCTTGACCTTCTTGTCCTTCCATCTCAAAACGGACCATATCTCCTACGGCTACAGGATTGGTTAAGGCAAAATTTCCCAATCGAAATTTGCCTTTGATTCTGCAATCGACAATATCACCGTCTTCTTTTTTTACTTGATACCAAGATCCTGTAGATTTTACAACAGTTCCTAGCATACTAAACTAATGTATTTAGGGAGTGTACCGCATCTGATATTTCCATAATCAAATTAGGGTCTTTTTCAAAAGCGGTTCCTATTACGACAACATCAGCTCCTGCTTGCACATTTGCCAAGGCCTTTTCAGGTGTCTTGATTCCTCCTCCTACGATTAAAGGAAGTTGGATGGCGCCACTAACTGATGATATCATATCTGTTGAGATCGGTTCTTTCGCCCCAGAGCCAGCATCCATGAATATCATTTTAAGTCCAAGCAATTCTCCCGCAACTGCGGTACATACTGCAATATCTTCTTTATCAGCGGGAATGGGTTTTGTGTTACTGATATAGCTAACTGTAGTAGAAACCCCTCCATCTATTAACATGTACCCAGTTGGCAATACTTCCAAAGGACTCATTTTAATAAAAGGTGCTGCGATGACATGTTGTCCTATTAGTAAATCCGCATTCCTTCCAGAAATTAAAGAAAGAAAAAGAATGGCGTCTGCTCTATATGAAAGTTGATATGAGTTACCCGGAAAAAGAATCATGGGGATGTCACAAATCTCTTTTATCGACTCAAGGCATTTATCCAACATATCATTCACCACAAGACTGCCACCAATAAAGAAGTAATCCACTTTTGCTTTAATGGCATTATGCAATACCTCCTGCACCTTATCCAGTCGTACTTTATCTGGATCAATAAGCACAGCAAGTTTTTTCTCGTTTTCTTTTTTAGCTTTAAGAAGATCTTGATATAATTTTGGATCTCTCATTCGATAAAGATATTGTAAAATAATGGATTTGTTTAGTCCTAGTCATTTACATAATGATATCTAAAAAAGTAAAAATGTACCTCCTGAGTTATGATTTTTAAAAATACTTCTTTGCCCATCAACACAAGAGCCACTAAGATTAACACCATTGATATGCATACTGGAGGAGAACCCTTAAGAGTCGTAATTGATGGTTATCCAGAAATCATAGGAAAAAATGTATTGGAAAAGAGACAATATTGTATAGATCACCTTGATCATCTTAGGACAGCCTTAATGTGGGAGCCACGTGGACATGCAGACATGTATGGCTGTCTCATTGTTGCACCAAACGATGATCAAGCTACATTTGGAATCATCTTTATGCATAATTCTGGCTATAGTACAATGTGCGGTCATGCTACTATCGCTATTGGAAAACTCGCGATTGATTTGGGCTGGGTAGAAAAAAAAGAAGGCAGTACATGTAGTTTTTATATAGATGCGCCCTGCGGAAGACTTCAGTTATTTATAGATGAACAAAATCATGTGAGCTTCCATTGTGTTCCTTCTTTTGTCACTGTACTTAATCAACATGTTATACTTTCGGAAGGAATGAAAATTCCATTTGATATTGCTTATGGAGGAGCCTTTTATGCTTATGTAAATGCTTCTGAAATTAATTTAAGTTTAGAAGCAGAAAATTATCAAAATATAATCAAGCTAGCTGACGCCATTAAGCAAGCGGTAATAAAAAGTTATGAAGCTTATTATCAACATCCGTTTGAAGCAGATTTGAGTTTTCTTTATGGAGTTATTTTTATGGAGACTTCTGCTAAAGCGCATATTGACAGTCGTAATGTTTGTGTCTTTGCTGATAGAGAAGTTGATAGGTGTCCTACTGGTTCCGGTGTGAGTGGCAGAATGGCACTTCATCTTGCAAAAAATGAAATTCAAAAAAACGATCACTTAGTCATTGAAAGCATTACTGGCTCCACTTTTAAAGGAAGTATTGTAAAAGAAATAGACTATGGTCCATATAAGGCCGTCATTCCCAAAGTATCAGGGTCCGCTTATATAACAGGTGTTCATGAATTTATCATTGATCCAGATGATCCTTTTAATAAAGGCTTTTTCTTAAAATAATCATTAAAATTCTGTAGGATTAAATAATTCATCTAAATAGGCTTCCCTGGTTGAAGTGGAATAGGCTGTTCTACAATTACCAACGCCACTTGCCATAATGCTCACACAATTTCCATTAGTAAATTGATCTTCCCTATGACCTCGATCTTGTACACAGTGACCCAATTCATGAAAAACTACAAACTCTCTGTAAAGTGATGAGGCATTATTCCAGAAACTTTCATCGATAACTATTTCATTTGGGCTTTGAGAGTGCCAGGTACAGGTTCCTGCTACATTATCATCATTGATTTCATTGATCACGCCCTGTACTTCACTAATCCTTTCAGAAACGTCGATGCCCCTTTTCTCAGCTTCGAATAAATAATTTTCCACATGAACTCTTAATTCTTGCTCAAAATTTAGATGGGCTTCTTGTTCTGGTGTAAAGGGCTCTGGGTCAAAGCAAGAAGAGAAAATGAGTATCAACATTACACTTGAAATAAATCCTTTCATAACTGATAAATTTTAGTGTAAGGTCTCTCTTCAAATTATTTGTTTTTCTCATAAACGAAATCAAAACTCATTTCCTTATATAAATGACAAAAATTTCTATCGTATATTTTCCATAAGGTAAAAAGGGAAACCTTATGGAGAAGAAAGTAAAAAAGCTATTCAAAAGTGAATGGCTTTTTTTATTAATTATAAACTCTTGATTAGGTCTTGAGCCGCAGAATATTTATAGTGGCTTTTTGGAAATGAATTTAAGAGTGATTTCGCGCTATCTGGATCATCTAATTGGAGATGAGCTAGAGCTAAATACCATTCCGTTTGCTCACTTAGTAAATGATTTTTTTCTTCTAAAATCTCATTAAAAATAATTTTAGCTTCTTTGGCTTTATTCGATCCTAATAATGCTATGGCTTCATAAAATTGGTAGCTTATATTTTCTTCCTCTTTTTGTAAGTTGGAAAAATCAATTGCAGCTTGATCAAAATTTCTTGTCTCATATTTTAAAATCGCTTGATTCAATAATTTTGCATTATCTCCAGAACGTTGATTTAAAACCATTTCATAAGCTTCAAAATTTGAAGCAAATAATTCAGGATTAGAAGGATTCATATTGCCAAAGTATTGGAAACATATAATCAAAGCAGCAATGGATGCGGCTAATCCCATCCATTTATATTTTCTTAGTGATACTGAGGGTGTTGCATCCTTGTTAAGCTCGATTGTCTTAGCTGAGGTTTGGGAATCCGCTTCCTTTAATTTAGATCTAAAATCATGTAATGACTTATCTGACAATTCATGGTGTAAATCACTATGAAAATCCAACTCCGCTTTTAGTGTTTCATCATCAAGCAAGTTATGTTCAAAAGCTGACTTTGATTCTGCAGTCATTGTCCCTTCCAAATAAGATTCGATTAATTCATATGTTTCTTGCTTAGTCAATTCTAATTTTTTAATTCAGTAAATTTTGCATCTGATTGTATGGCAGTCACCAACTTTTCTTTGCAATTAAATTTTTTCTTTTTTATATAATTTACACTCGTATCCATTCTATTTGCAATTTCTGCCAAAGGTGTTTTTTCAAAAAACCATGCTAAAATTTTCCTGCAGCTTTCTCCCAGTGCATCAAAGTGTTTCAAAAAAACTTTGCGTTTATCGTGATTATCAATATTCAATAAAATGTCTTCATCAAATGCGATCTTTTCTTCAAATTCAGAAATCTCAGTATCAGAGCTTTTACTTTTCTTTCTTAATTGATTCAACCACAAATTTTGACAAATCGCTTTCAAATATGTTTTAATACTGCATGTAAGTTCTAAATGGCCTGTACCCAACTTTTTGAATAATATGATCATGGCATCTTGAAAAATGTCTCTTGCTTCCAATTCCGTCCCACTATTCTTTTTCACCCAATAAATAATAGATGGTAATACATCTTTGTACACCTCATTTATAACTGAGGAATCACCCTTTAGAATTCCTTCCAGGGCATTTTGCTCTTTTGGGTTTATTGCTTTAATCATATTACTATTGCCTCACACAACATAAGGTTACCCCTAATCTACATTTTTCAGTAAATATTTTTCAAAAAGTATTTATATAAACAAGGTAACCTAATGATATCAGATGATATAATACAATGTAAGCTTTTTCTTAAAGCTTGAAATGAAATTCAAGAATGTGTTTAATAAGCATTATATTGATTACAACAAAAAGCACCAAAAAACTAACAATGAAAGTATCAATTGTATTCTTTCTTGTATTTTTCTATGGCTCAGTTCTTGGGACGGAAAACAAAGATAGCATCAAGGCTGTAAACATGTACTATGATGCAAAGGATCTGTATTATGACGGTGATTATAAGAAGGCCTTAAAGTTATTTCAACGCTCTTTAGATAAAAGAGAAGCTTTCTACTCGCAAACAAGTTATGATATTACGAAGGTGTATTTGAGAATGGCCAAATGTGAAAGACGTCTAAGAATACACAAAAATGCATTGAATTATTTAGAGCAAGGAATTCAATTAGTTCAAGAAGCAGAAGAGCTAGATAAAGAACATCTCGCAGACTTTTATATCGAATTTGGATCTACTTACAATCAAATGTATTATCCTGAAAAAGCTACGAGCTACTATAAAAAAGCCATTCCTCTTTTAGAGTCCATATATGGTGTAGACAGTCCTGAAGTGGCTAATGTTTATATGAGTATGGGGCTCGACTTAGCGAAAAAAGGGCATTATAAAAAAGCGGAAAATTATTTTCTATATGCATTTGAGGTTTTTAAAATGAAAAGCAAACCTGAAAGTGTTGACTTTAATAGAATTTATAACAATTTAGGTTGGCTTTATCGGAAAAAAGGAGACTATAAAAAAGCGCTGGAATATGCTGAAAACGCCCTCAGAATAAAATTATTAAATTACAAAGAAACACATCCCAGTGTACCCAAATACTACAGAAATATTGGGGCGATTTATTATAATATGGGTGAGTTTGAAAAAGCCCTACCCTTGTATAAAAAGACCTTAGATTTAGAAGAGGAGATTTTAGGCAAGGACAATCCCAATTTAGGGGGTGCATATGGAGAACTATCAAATGTATATGCAGATCTGGGTCAAACAAAGGAAGCTAAAAGACTCAATAGAAAAGCGATAAAACTAGTTGAAAAAGTTTACGAGCCCAATCATCCTTATATTTTAGCTGGGTATTATAATGCTGCGAGATTAGAGGAAGATATAGAAAACTATGATGCTGCCCTTTCCATATATAATGATATTTATAAAAGGCTTTCAGGACGAGATGAAAATGATATTATTCGTCTGTCTGGGGCTGCAAAACAAATTGGAACCGTTTACCATAGAATTGGAAAACTAGATACTGCCTTAATATTTTTTGAAGAGGCACTTAGCTATTTGCTTCCGCCTACTATCCAGACCAATACTTTTTCGATTGATTCCATTTACTCTAAACTAGACTTTTTAAGCACATTAAAATATAAAGCAAGATCTCACTTCCAGATTTATAAAAAAGATCAAGAAATTTTATCGTTAGAAAAAGCCTTTGAAGATGCAGATCTCTCGATAAATATGATTAAAAATATGAGAAAGTCTTTTCAATCAGAAGGGTCTCGAAAAAAACTCAATGAAAGTGTAAGATCAATTTTTGATTTAGCTATTGAGGTAAGTTATGAATTGTATGAAAAAACAGATAACAAACTATTTCTTGAAAAAGCCCTACAATTTACTGAAGATGCAAAGGCCAATATTTTATTTGAACATATCCAGGGAAATCTTGCCTTAGCCTCCTCAGGTATTGATAATGAATTATTAGATTCTCTACGAAACTTAGAGGATTTAATTTACAGTTTAGAAGATAAAAGTATCGTTCCATTAAATTTGAATACAGATAAAAAACAACTTTTTTCTCTTAAAGAAAAGAGAGAAGAATTATTGACATTTATAGAAAAAAATAATAAAAAATACTATCAATTAAAGTATGAAAATAAACAAATTGATATTTCATCAATATTGAAAAAAAATAAACAGGAAAATAAAATCAGTGTCAGTTATTATTACTCTGAAAACTACTTATTCAGCTTTGTTTTTAACGACGATAAAGTCCATAGCTATAAGGTTAAACTTCCAAATACATTTGAGGATGATATTTTAAATATTAATAATTCCATCAACAACTTCAATGCAGGAATAGATGGTCATCAAAAATTACTTGACCTATTACAAACTTATTATGCGCTTTTAATATCACCTATAGAAAATGATTTAACAAATAAGGAACATGTATTAATTCTTCCTCATGGTCTATTACAGTTAATGCCTTTTGATTTACTTCATGCCGCTACTGAGGAAAAAGATTTTAGATCATTAAATTATTTGATAAAACAATTTCCGATTAGCTATAATTGGAGTCTTACATTTACTCAACTAGAACACACACATAACTCAAAAAATAGTAGGCTGATAGGATTTGCTCCAAACTTTGATTTGGACACAGAAACCATAGATAGTGAAGTCACTCGATCTTCAGTATCACCATTATCGTTTAATCGAAAAGAAGTCAATAATATTCTTAAATATTTTAAAGGTGAATCATTTTTAAATATTAAAGCAACAGAAACTAGTTTTATTGATAATGTACAAGAAGCAAAAATCATTCACCTTGCTACGCATGCTTTAATCAACAACGAAAACCCAATGGAATCCGGCTTATTGTTTAATGCATCACAGGATAGTTTGAATGATGGTTTTCTAAGTAGTAAAGAAATATACAATATGCAGTTATCTGCAGATTTGGCAACAATGAGTGCCTGCAATACAGGAAAAGGAGATTGGGATAAATTAGAAGGCATTTATAGTCTGGCACGCGCATTTATTTATGCAGGTTGTAAAAGCGTTTTAAGCAGTTTATGGCTGGCCAATGATCAATCGACTTCTAACATTATGGATCAGTTTTATAATTTACTTTCTAAAGGCATATCAAAAGATGTTGCCCTACAACAAGCAAAAATTGATTATCTAGAAAATGCAGATCAATTGAGAGCACATCCTTTCTTTTGGGCAGGAATGGTTTTGTCAGGAGACTCGGAGGCTATTAATACAAATGTAAATTTATCAATCGGTAAGAATGTTTGGCTAATACTTTTGGGAGTAATTTTGTTTTACGGCTATTTAAAAAGGAAAAAAATTCTTAGCATTTTAAAATATA
>CALGNN010000063.1 GCA_937961455.1 uncultured Saprospiraceae bacterium | reverse complement strand
TTTTCCTAATTGCCAAAAACCAAAGCTTGCTAAAACAAACAGCGCTCCGAATAGAATGAAAAAAGGGGTTGAAAAAAGTTCGGCTTTTGCCCAATCATTTGCAGCTTTTAAAATATCCATATTTTTATTTCAGATTTGTTTAAAGAATATATTTATCATAAAAATCAGCATAATTATTATACAAGAAATCCATGGCATCCTTTGATACTTGTTTTTTTGGATTCAATATTTCAAAGCCATGATAACATCCTTCGAACAATTTAAATTGCACTGGAATATTTTCTTGTTTTAAGGCTTCAGCATATTTCAATGTTTCATCGCGAAATGGATCAATGCCACCAACAAAAGTGAAAGTTGGTGGAAAATTGGTGTAATCTTTATTTCTAGCAGGAGCTGCATAATTTGGAATTTCTTTCTTTTGCTCGTGCAGATCTTTTAGATACAATTCCCAGCCGATGTGGTTTGACATTTTGCCCCAGACAGGGCTTTCAAAATGAGAGGATTCATTTTGATGACGGTCATCTATCATTGGATAAATCGGCATTTGAAAACTAATATGGGCTTCTTTAGTATCTCGTGCCTTTAGGCTGACTGCAGCAGTCAAGCCCCCACCAGCACTATGACCAGCGACCATCAATTTATTCGCATCGGCATTGATGGAGTCTGCATAATCTCTAATCCACAAAAGCGTATCGTAGCAATCATCAAAAGCGGCAGGGTAAGGCTGGGTTTGAGAATTTCTATATCCAGGAGCAACTATCACACATGGACGTTTTGCAATAAAGCCTTTAAAAATATCTTCTGATTGTTCTGGAGAGCCCATGGCATACCCTCCACCATGGAAATACAGCATTACAGGTAATTTGTCATGATTGTTTTCTGGTCGGTAAATTCTCACTCTTATATCAGGTCCATCATGTTGACTTTTTATATACAGTTCTTTATTATCTAAACCTTGGGTGATTTTGCCTTCTATGCGCTTAAATGCCTTGTCCAACAGCTTGAAGCCAAATTTTTTGGATAAGAAAAAAGTGTAAATTTTTCCAGTAATAGGTACGGACTTTAATTCAGGATGAAATTGATGCTTTGAGATTTTCATTGCATATTTTATTACAAACTCCAACTAAAACCTGTCGCTTTTTCTGAAGCTTCCCATAATTTTTCTGCAACAGCTTTATCTTTGGCGTGTGATGCTATTTCATGTGCTCCAACGGGCCCTACCCAATTGCTTCTTCCAGTAGGTCCATAAAAACCTTCTTGATCTAAATTTTCTTCAGTGGCACACATTAATTGTGGATAGGCTCCATTTTCTGCTGGTTGGGTCAAAGGTGATAATTTCATAAGACCAAAAATCATTCGCATCATCAAACTACCACTGGTATCGATAAGTGAGGTTCTTGATGAACCTGGATGGCAAGCATAGGCTTTAACATCTGTTTTTCCAGTACTTTTTAACTTGTCTTGTAATGCGTAAATAGACATAATCTGGGCTAGTTTACTTTGACTATAAGCATTGTTAGGTGTGTAATTTTCATCCCAATTCATGTCTCCAAATTTGATGGTTTTAATCCCCATGTCATAGCCCATACTCCCTACAGTGACAATGCGCCCTTTTGATTTTTCAATCAATGGAAATAGCAATCCTTGCAGGGTAAAATGACCATAATGGTTTACACCAAGTTGACTTTCATAACCATCAACCGTAAGCTTTCGCTTTGGTACCTGTGCAATAGCTGCATTACAAATCAAGGCATCTATTTGGGGCACTTTTTCAATTACTTCAGCCGCCGCTCTTTTTACAGAAGCTTGTTCTGATAAATCCAAGTGTATATTTAACACATCAATATGATCGCCAAGCTTTTGCTTTAAATTATTGATGGTGTCTTTTGATTTTTTTTGGTTTCGGTTAAGCATCACCACTTTTGCATCCTTTGATAAGAGTATTCGAGCAGCTTCAAAACCTGTCCCACTCGTAGTACCTGTAATGACATATGTTTTGCCTTGCAAGGTCCCGATTCTCTCGGGCGTCCAACCCTTTTCACCAAATTGATTATTGCTCATCTGTTAATTGTTTTTTATAATAATAAACCAAATATAAGCTTGATACAATTTCAATCCCTTATACAAAATTTCGAATGTCGTATACTATTTGGTTTTTAATAATTAAAACCAATAACTGATGAAATATTGTATCGCTTTTAAGAGCGAAGTAACTGGATCTCAACTTTTATTACCATCATATTTTTTCAATTGGTATTCTAAGGATTGTTTGATGGTTTGCCATTCGTTTTGAATAATGGAGAATACAACCGTATCTCTCAT
Organism: uncultured Saprospiraceae bacterium; assembly: GCA_937961455.1. Classification (GTDB taxonomy): domain Bacteria; phylum Bacteroidota; class Bacteroidia; order Chitinophagales; family Saprospiraceae; genus CALGNN01. The sequence goes on along the minus strand of CALGNN010000063.1, from coordinate 5,251 downwards.
GTTACCCGATTTATCTATTTTATGATTTCTTAGAATGCCATCCTGTTTAGCACCCAGCCTAAGAATGGCCTTTCTTGAAGGATGATTGTGCCAATGGGTTCTAAATTCAACAGCAATAACTTTGAATACTTCAAATGCATTTTTGATAAGTAAATATTTACATTCTGTATTTATACCCGTTCTTTGAAATGATTTAGCATACCATGTATACCCTATTTCGAGTCTATTATTTTGATGATCAATATTGCAATATCTGGTCGAACCAATTATAGTATTGGACGATTTATCAATGACCGCAAATGGAATGGATGATTTGTTATTGTATTGGTCAATAGCTGATTGAATATATGTATCAGCGCCATCTAAAGAGGGAACAGAGGTGTACCATAGTTCCCACAGATTGCCATCCTTTGCGGCTTCCATTAATTCCTCTTTGTGTTCCATTTTTAGCGGAATTAACTTTGTCTTTTCTCCTTCAATTATTATCTCATTTGACCAATCAATCATAAGTGTTTTTCTTTTATAGTAAAGATGAGCTTTTACTAATTATTGTATTGCAGTCCAAAAATGGTGTATTAATTTTTGAATACAATTACATCTCGAATAAAACCTTTGAAATGTGTACTTCTGGTTTTGACGTAAAGTATGGATTAAATTGCTTCATGGTTTTTTTAAATTTCTCAGAGTTTGAAAATTTTGTATAAGAAGTTTTAGCTTTCCATTTTGCACGAACTATGACGATATCTTTTTCTTCTATAGATGAAAATGACGCACTTATCCAGTCTGGTTCATTGCGCACTAATTTAGGATTTGTCGATTTAAAAAGCTGTAGGACATCGCCAGTCTTATTTGGCTGCACCTGGACAATTGTTTCAACAATATAACTACTTGAAAATTCTGATTGAGAATTTGTTCCACAAGCAGTAAGGAGGCAAAATAAATAAAAGGGCATTATACTTTTCATATCAATTGATTTATTTACATGGTAATTTTAATTCAAAGTTCGGTTATGAGAATAACATTTAATAACTCTTTTTCATAAAGAAAAATAACATTATGAAACAATATATTTTTGTCATATTAATATTTGCATTAGCAATTCAATGCACGGGTAACAAAAGTGATAGTAAAAGCGCTATCTCCAATGCTGAAGTAAACAATATAACTTTAAAGACTTCTGATATTGAGGAAGAGATCAAAGTTTTGTCAAAACAGAAATGGGAATGGATGGCAAATAAAGATGTAGAGGAATTAGCTGTTTTATTTGATGATAAGTCAAAGTTTGTGCATATGAGTGGAACTTGGAAAAAGGAGAAAGAACTCGATATAATCAAAACAGGAAGCATTTGGTATAAAGAGGCTACGGTCCACGATGTTGCAGTTGAGGTTTTTGATAATACGGTTATTTTATGGAATCGAATCACATTGGTGGCACATGTCAGAGGGAGTGATGTTTCAAATGAGTTTACAGTTACAGAAATTTATCATAACACTGAGGATGGATGGAAATTACTAGACTTGACATTTAGTAAAGTAAGAGATACACATGAGATCGAACATTAAGGCATGTTAGGAGTCAAACATCATTTCCTCTTAAAAAGCTCTAAAAGCTATAGTATATAACCTATGGTGAAGCCCAGGTTTGAAATGCGACTTTTATTGATTGAGTTAAAATTGAAATCTGGTTTTGAATAGAAAAAATTGGTTCCTACAAACCAATTTTTAAAGCTGTACTCAACGCTAAAGTTACATCCTGCACTCAATGCGGATCCTGTTCTTACACCACCCGTACTAGTTGCCATGTTTTCATATGCAATATCTGGTGAACCATAATTGCCTACTGTAGCAAAGCCCTTTAGTTTTATATTTTTTGTTGGGACATAAAATGCACCAAATGCTACAGCTAAATAAGACCAAGATCCGTCTGTAAAAATTGTGCTTTTTTCATTTATTGGGTTTGTCCCTATTAAGATTCCAGATGATATACCAAAGTTGTCATCAATTGATTTATCCCAATTTACATTTAGCTGATAACCTAAATCTGCTGAGCCATAATTTAAATTTTCAAATGAACTAATGGGTATGCTTAATCCAGTTCCAATAGACACTTGACCAAAGATATTGCTTGCGATAAACGTTGTAATAATTAAGGTGAGTATTTTGATTTTCATAATTCAGTTTTTCTAATTTACGCTGAAATTTAATTGTGTTCTATGTATTAGACGACAAAAGCTCAAAAAACCAAGATGTCCAATAAGTGATATTGATTGATCATAATTTATTCAAAAGGAACGTCTCGATAAGAAGGTCAACACTTTGCTGTATCTGATTTTTACATTCTTAAAAAAAATACACCACTCGAAGGTAACCTTTCCTAAACTCGATACATATGAACTTGAATCACTTTTAAAACATCGAAAATGAAAAATGTAACATCTAATAACTCTTTTGATTTAATATCTGATGCATGACCGCTTAGCCAGCATTAGACATACCCATTTTTAACTCAAAAGACTATTATCATGACCCAATTGCGCATATGCTGCTTGATGGCAGCTATTTCTCTTTTATCCTTTTCACTCGCTGCTCAACTTCCTGAAAAAGAATTTCATTATGGATTTTCTGCAGGCGTTTCTTTTGCTTCCATGAGTGATATTAATACCAGCTTAATAAGACCTATATTTCCTATAGAAAGCTATTCGACCAATCACCAAATGAAAGCAGGCTTTTCCGGAGGTAGCTTTATTTTTTATCGCTTTAAAAAATCAAAGTTTTCCATTCAACCCGAAATTATTTATCAAGATATGGGTGGAATCTTCCACTATGAGGATGTCAATGAATTGAGCTATGACATCTCCTTTAATTATTCATACATCGGCATTGCACCCATCGTAAAATATTATACAGTGGGTGGATTGAATATACATACTGGACCACAAATGGCCTTTATCGTCAATCGATCAGACCTTTCTTATACCTCCAATCAACCAGAATTAGGACCTGATCTTCAAATCCAACAAAGCCTTAGAGAAGTACTGAAAGGTAATAACAATGTCTCCTTGATGTTGGGTGTTGGCTATGATCTGCCTATGGGGTTGGGATTGGATATTCGGTGCAACTTTGGAATCTCTGATGCGATGGAAACCCTCGCTAATGGCTTTTACTTTATCGAAAATAAAAATGTTATGAGAGGCTACTCAGCGACGCTGCGTTATGCCATTCCATTTTATTAATAAAAAAGCCTTTCCAAAATACCATTGCAATGCAAATCCTAAAAAACTTTATCATACTCATGTGCTTTCCGTTTGGTTTACCTGCACAAAGCATTTGGCTTGAATCAGTAGTGAAACATGATCAGGTGTATTTATATGAGCACGTTTCTCAAACAATTGTTGATTCTTCATCGCTTAATGAAACATCCTTAATAAATTTTAACCCAGCACTTAACATCACTCAAGCCCAAGAAATTGAATTAATTCAAACAGCAGAAAATCAATGTAATGTTTTTACCGTGTATCAATCCAATCCCAACTACAGGGAAGGATTAATTTGGTCTGGATATCATGGTTCCAAAGAAGCACTCATGTTAACTGATCAAAGAATGGTTGATTTAGCATCAGCTAAGTTTATGAACTTTTTGGATCAAGACTTATCTACAGCCAAGATCAATGTTTATCATCATTACAAACAAGGTTTGAATATCAATAGATTGACACTTGCATCACGTCCTCAAAATGCGGAAATCCCAGTTGTCAATTTTCAAGGTGGAATAGCTGAACTTTTATTCTTTAATAAAGTACTAGCTCCTCAAGCGAAACAAAAACTTGAATCATCACTTGCCTTAAAGTACAGCACAGCTCTAACACCAGGATATGATTATCTCGATGAACATGGAGCTGTTATTTGGGATACTAAAAATGGAGATGACTATCAAAATCGAATCTCTGGACTTGGGAGATCTACTAATTTGAAATTATATCAAAGACAATCTAGCAGTCCTCTTGGGCAAGGGATCATTTCCATAGGATTACATCAGATAGCAAAAAGAAATGATCTCAACCATAGTGAAATGAATGAGGGTTCTTATCTTCTTTGGGCAGACAATAATGATGCTGTTTCATTTGATAAAATTGATCGTAAAACTTCCATCCTAAAAAGGCAATGGAAAGTAAAAAATATCAGGATGAATCAATCTCCCCTTGCATTTCAATGCAAGCATAAAGGATTAGAAGATGACTTGAAAATGGGAGAACACTATTGGTTATTTGTAAGTGACTATGAATATGATTTTAAAAATCTGGAAGATGTTCAATTGTATCAGATGGATAAATATGAGTCAGCATTTGAAGTCCAGAATATTGCAATGCCAGAAACAAGTGAAAGTTATTTTGGTATCATAAAAGCTCCTGAATTTTGGGCCATGACCCAAGTCCATCAAGCAAATTGTGAGGCTGATGCAACAGGAAATATAGCAATCAAACCAGTGGGTGGGCAAGCACCTTATCAGCTCAAATTATATGACAAGTCTGATAGATTGATCGAACAAGTAATGATAGCAGACCAAAAAGTATGGAATACCCAAGAGTCTTTTATTGAGCGATTGAGGTAAGGCGAATGAAAATTAAAATTTTAAAGTAATAGATGGAAATTAATAAAATGGTACACTATTATTTTCCAATAGACAGAGCTGTATCTTAAGTGTAAAGAATAATTGCTAATTAAGTTGCTTTAATAAATAAATTGGCATGTTTAATTAATATATATTATTGCTCTTTTTTAAATGCATAAATATTTCTAATAAAATAATTGCTTTTATTATAGCTAATTTCTTTAGTTATTGAAAGTTGATTTTTTTTGAATAAAAATGTTTGTTTAATGCTTGCATTTTTGCCGTTGTCTTTGCCATCTCCAATTAATAATAATTTCCAACCATCTGAATTATTTTGTGTTTCGAATTCTTTTACTAAATAAGAATTACCGTCATAGATTATTTTTGTCCCTTTCTTTTTTGATTTAATTTTGGATTTGTCTTGAATTTCAGTGCCATTTGGTTCCAGAAACGTGGTGGTTATTTTTCCATGTTTTTTCAACCAATTAAAATCCATGCTGACTTTTAAAGTAGTTTTGGTAGCATCGTCAGAATAATCAGTATAAGTCAAAGTGCCTTTCCATTGTCCATTAATTTTTTTGAAATCTTCAGCAGTAATTTGGGCATGACCGATATTTGCAAAAACTACTAAGAGAAGTATGA